>DOVP01000202.1 GCA_003520025.1 Phycisphaerales bacterium | reverse complement strand
CGGAATTCGCCTCACTCCAGGCCCCGGAATTCACCCCACCCCCACCCCCGGAATTCACCCCACCCCCGCCCCCGGAATTCGCCTCACTCCAGGCCCCGGAGATACTCAACCCAGTCCCCCGACGCAATGACCGCAGCATCTTGATGCGATTCTGGTGGCATCAAGTAAATCCACGCTTGGGCCGTACCCCCACCGGCAAGTTGCACCTCGATGACTTCCCGTTGATACCAATCAGGATGTCCTTCGAGCCGATCTACGGCAGCGAGTTCGTCATCACCCAATGCCAACACTTCGCCGCGAATGGCGGTGTCCCCACCCCGATGCACCATCGGGAACCGTCCGAGTGTTCGCAGTGTGAACTCTGGTGCTGCAACGGCCTCGATGCTCTCGCAACTGGGCAGGTGAATCGTCCGATTCCTGCACCCGGATCGCAACGTCCCGTAGACGAACACGTGGTGCATTTGAACGCTCATCACCCTTACCTCAAGTCCCGCAAAGCCGCTCGCACAGGCGAGCCGTCGCAGCCCGGGATGCGGAGCGGCAGCGCGATGAGTTCGTACTGACCGGGATCGACATGCCCGAGCACAAGGCCCTCGAGAATGGTGATGTTGTGGGTGGCAATGGCCTGATGGGCGGGCAGGCTCGTGTCTTCGAAACGATCAACGCTCGGGGTGTCGACGCCGATGAGCGTGACCCCTCGGGCCGCCAGGTGCGTGATGGCGTCAGGATGCAGCCCGGCGAAGTCCCTGGTGAATGTGTCGTGGTCCGGATAGGTGCCGGTGGCAATAAGGATTCTCGGTGCTGTTGTTGGTGGAAGTTGATCGGAAGTGATGCAGGTGTTGGCGGCAGCTTCGATCCTGATCACTTCGCACGGGCCGACGAATCGATCGAGCGGCCACTTGTCGATGCCGCCGCCGCCCTGCTTGTAGTGACATTCGGCATCGACGTGAGCGCCGATGTGCGTCGTTGTTTCGATGCTCGATATCGCGGCAGAGTCGCCCGCCTCAAGCGTGGCATGAAGAGTGCGACTGAACGGCACATCGCCCGGATACACAGCGAGGTGCTCGGTGATCGGTGGGGAGATGTCGATCAACATGGTGGTTCTTTCACAGGGCGAAGGGAGCTAAGCAGGAGATCCGCTTGTACAGAATGAAAACGCCGCCCGCTGGTATGGGCGGCGTTCCAACGGACAGGGCGGGATTCGAACCCGCGGTAGAGCGTGAGCCCTACGCCGGTTTAGCAAACCGGTACCTTCAGCCGCTCGGTCACCTGTCCTAATAGCGTTCGCAAGCGAGCAGTGTACTGCGGCAGAGGGACGCGCCGAGTTCAGCCCCCCATGATGAAGTTGCTCCAGTCATCAAGGAAGTGTTTGATGGGCCTGGAGATCCTTCCGGGAAGGAATCCGATGAAGGCGAAGATGAAGAACAGAGCGACGGCGATGGACATCATGGCGAGACAGCCATTTTCAGCGGTAGAGCGATCCCCGAGTTTCTTCATCCCACACGCCCTGACATCACTTGCCCTCGAATCGCCATTCCTGGATTTAGAGGTGCGTTTGTACTCTAATTTTAGGAAGAGCAGCAGCATCAACTTGAAACAGCGGCCTTGGGATCCCCGAAATCGCCGTTTTTGGGGTGCAAGTTCTTGACACGGAGGTGATTATGGGGTGCACTGAGGGGTGTGGGCTGCTGGCTTGCTGCCCTGGCGCTGTTCCTGCCCCTGTGGGGCCCCAGCCCGCATTAATTAGAGGAGTTCAGATGTCTTACTTTCAACGGTCGTTCACCCGGCTGGCGATTGGTGTCGCCGCAACTTGCAGCCTATCCACCCTGGCCCTTGCGGTCCCCGCTGGTGGGTTCAATATCAACGCGGCATGCGAGGCACTCAGCCTCGAGTTCTGCACGATTCAACATCTTGAACTGCTCCCCGTCGGTGAAGACGGATATGAACTCACATTGATCATCGAAGGTCAAGCGAGACGGCTTACGTTCACGCCTCACGACGTTCGCGGCGAGAACTACGTCCTCCTCGTTCAGGAAGCCGATGGCTCCCTGGTCGAGTACCCCCCAGGACCGGTCAACACCTATCGCGGTACCGAGGTCTCCCACCCGATGGTTCGCTCGGCACTGGGTATCGAGGAAGATGGTTTCCGCCTTCGTCTCATCGATGAGGATGAGCGGCAGTGGTTTGCCGAACCACTCGATGGTCGCGTAGCGGGCGCCGATATCGATGCGTATGCGGTCTATGAAGATTCGGCCATCATCTCTCCCCTGAATGAGTGCCCCGTTGATGAGGGATGGCGTATGACCGATCTGCCCTCCTCCCACCGCTCACACGGCGAGCAGCGTAGCGGCGGTTTGCTCGCAGCCGAAATGGCCGTGGATGCCGATTATGAGTTCTTCCAGCAGTACGGCACCATTTCG
Organism: Phycisphaerales bacterium; assembly: GCA_003520025.1. Classification (GTDB taxonomy): domain Bacteria; phylum Planctomycetota; class Phycisphaerae; order Phycisphaerales; family SM1A02; genus UBA12567. The sequence continues at coordinate 3,643 of DOVP01000202.1, read as the reverse complement.
GGCGTCGAGAATCGCGTGAACGCGGTGATCAACAGCGTCAATACGCAGTACGAGACCCAGTGCAGCCTGACCCATGAGATCCAAGCGATCGTCGTGCGAAGTACCAGCGACGATCCCTACAGCACCAACAGCATCGAAACACGCCTCGATCAACTTCAGGCTGACTGGAATAGCGGAAATCATCCCGGCATCGCCCGAGACATCGTGCATCTGTTCACCGGCGTGGATACGGGTTCAACGATCGGCTTGGCCTACCTCGCGGCCGTCTGCTCAGGCTATGAATATGGTGTCGTGCAGTCGAACTGCTGCGGATCCTTCGGCTGCGCCACCGACCTCTCGGCCCATGAGATGGGACACAACTGGGCCGCCAATCACTGCACTTGCCCGTCATACACGATGCATCCAAGCCTGACCTGCTCGAACCAGTTTACAAATGAATCAATCACTTCCATCACCAACTACGCCAACAGCATCTCCGGATGCTTGCATGTGCCGGGCCCCCATGGAGCCTGCTGTATCGGCAGCGGATGCCAGCAACTCGCGGAAGGCGAATGCACTGGAATCGGTGGCGTATTTCAGGGTGATGGCACATTGTGCGCCGATGTGGTCTGCGAGGCCGCAACAGGTGCGTGCTGTCTTGCAAGCGGCAGCTGCGCTACCGTGACCGAGTCGCAGTGCAACGCCGTCGGTGGAACCTATTACGGCGACAATTACCCTTGTGATCCAGAACTGTGTCTCCCCGATCCCACCGGCGCCTGCTGCTACGGATCAAACTGCAGCGTGACCGAGGAAGTCGATTGCCCAGGAGTTTGGATGGGTGCTGATACGACGTGCGATGACGACCCCTGCACTTCGACCCAGTTCTCCGGCATTTCCTATCAAGTGGTCGGCGTGAACCTCGTCGATGATCCGCAGGACACTTGGACCGTCGATGTCTTCGCCATGGTCGGCGAGGGAGAGCGGCTCGACGCTGTCGCAGGCAACAACACACAGCCCAAGACGGTCTACTCAACCGAAGGCTTCTACCAGAACGGCTATGGTGGGCCGACCTCTCAGGACGTGAACCCGGCCTTCTATGCCCTGGTCCCGGATCTGCGGTGGGACAGTCGCGTAACGATCGGCGCGCTGGACAGTTCAGGTGATCCATTCCCCGAGAACGCCCTCAATGACATTGGTATCGACTTCACGAACTTCGAAAACGGCGGCGCCATTTCGGCCGACAACGGAACGTGGTTCGTGGTTGCAACCGACACTCAGGGTGAAGCCCAATCGATCGTCACCGGCGATTGTCAGGATGGGCACGGTGTGCTCATTGCAAGACTCACCGCCTACGGATCGTCAAGCGAAGTCGGGTTTGAGGCACTCTTCCAAGGCCGCAACGCGTTGGGCGTCACATGGCAGGCCACCGACGGCACCATTGTCTCGCTTGGCGATTGGGCCGATTGCAACGAAAACGGAACGGCCGACGCATGCGATATTGCGTCGGGCGACAGTCAGGATGCCAATGGAAATGGCATCCCAGATGAGTGTGAGACGAACTGTCAGTGGGATCTCAACGGCGACGGGCAGACGACGGTCGATGACCTGCTGCTGCTGATCGGCGGGTATCCCGACACGTATGATGTCGATGACCTGCTGGCCCTGCTGGCTGAATTCGGATGTGAATGATCAATCGTGGCACGCGGCCACGATTGCAAAAATCAGGAGTCGGGAGTTGGAAACCATGAGGTGTCCGCTCCCGACTTCTCGATTGCGAATGTCTGGTTCGCCTCCCTTGGGATCAGTTGAGATGCCGACAATATGACCGCTCACACTAAGGCGATGGATGATGCCGCAGCCATGTTCGGACTTGAAGGGCCTTCAATCTTCGCCGACAGACTCCATGAACATCGCAACGAGGCCAAGAGCCAGCAGAATCAATCCGATCGCGATGAATGGGAGTCCGGGGGGCATGTATTCATCATGCCTCGTATTTGACAAATGCCAAATAGGAACTCACTATTCGGGCAAGGTTGGCGGTTCGCTCTGATCGGGTTGCGCCGCCTGCTACGCTGCCCGCTGGGCTGAGAAGGAGGATATCTGGCATGCCTAACACCGATTGTGTCCGACCGCTGGGCTTCTGGGAGACCATCACGGCGACCAACGCTCGCTGGAGGCTCGGGGCTGGCACCATGGTGGTTCTGGGCGAAGGGCGTGGCCCGCTCGACGAATCCACCTTTGTGGCGGCAGCCAAGGTGCTGTTCCAGCGGCATCGCCTGCTGCGGTGCCGGCTCGACGAAGGCGGTTCTGGACTTCACTTCATCGATGATGTGCAGTTTGAAGACCTTGCGCTGCCGGTTCATCACATCGCCGACGAATCGGCGATGATCACGCTCATTGAACAGTTGCTCCACGACGAGTTGCCGGACCGACGGCACCTCTGGGATGCGGTATTCGCGCCAAGTCCAGATGATTCGATGTGGCGGATCATCCTCAAGGTCCACCACGCCATTGCAGATGGCCGATCCCTCGGCAGACTGCTCGATCAGTTCATCGAAATCGCGAGTTGCTTGCTTCGCGGCGAGCAGCCTTGTATCGATCCTGAGGATGTTCCACCTGCAACTGAGCATCGCCTCGCCTCGCCGGTCACCAACGCGGAGGTGCGAGCCGCCATGGAGGCCGCAGGTGAGGAAGTTCCGATCAGCCCGTGGCCGCTCGACCACGAAGCGGACTTGGACTGTCGCCGTGGACGAGTGGCGTTTCGCTGCCTCGGCAGCGAGACATGCGAGAAACTGCTTGGTAGATGTCACGCTGAAGGCACAACGCTTCTTGCCGCATTCGCTGCAGCGGCGGCGGTCACTCATGCTCGCCACGCAGGTGGAGTGGTCGATACGGACAGCCTCATCCCTATCGATCTCCGCCCATACTTCGCCTCGCCCCCGCCGTGGCGTGAACTTCAAATGGCGGTGTGTTGTGCGAGAGTGTTTCTGCCGAATATTTCGTCAACCGACAACTTATGGGAAGTCGCCAAAGCATTCCGCGCCGATCTGAGCGCGTCGATTGTTCCATCCGTCATGCCACCGATCGACTTTGATCAGGACACTCTTTCCGGGGCAGTCGAAGGCTGGACGGATGTCGATGGTCGATACCGCCATGGCTGGTGCCTCACCAATATCGGAAAACTCGATTGGACTGGTGACCATCCCCCACTCACGACCGACCGGGTCGAGGTAACTGCTGCGGTGCACTTCGGTGGCTTCCCCATGCTCATGCCAATGCTTACTCACAAGGGCAAATTTCGCGTGACCTTTACCTGGACCGAGCCATTGATGGACCGCTCAACGGCGGAGTTGTGGATCGACCATATCTGGGAGACGTTCGTCGCCATGGCCGAGATCGGCGACCCATCAGTGCAGAGCAGGTGAGTACACGGTGGACAGCGCCACGTCCAGATCAATTAGTTCTGTAAATACAGTCAAAAATCGAATAGGATTCGAAAAAACACTGAAAATACAGGGGTATGTGGCTTGTTGAACGGCGCCACCATGGGTACATTTCCCGCGATTCGAGCGTGTGGCTCGTTTGTTCCATTCACCAAGTGGATCAGTGGAACTGATCCAGATCATTCGAGAGCAGAAAGGATTCCTGCACATGGCCAAGAAGA
>DOVP01000280.1:10650-12582 GCA_003520025.1 Phycisphaerales bacterium | reverse complement strand
CTCAGCCGCCACATCCTCGACACCCCCTGGAAGCGAGCCAGCCAGAATCCACAGCCATGCCAGCCCGGCGAGGCCGAGCAAGCCGCCACCCAGTCTCGCCGGTCGCTGCCGCGCGGCAAGCACGGTCAGCAAGCCCAAAGCTGCAACGGTGGTTGCGATATAGGGAAGGATGGCGCCCATCCGTGGCCTTCTGTTGCGGCGAGGAGTCGCCTGTGTCCACCCACCCAGAGGCCCCGAGGGGACCGCGGCGGGAGACGGGGTAGGGTAAGTTCGCCGGTGGATCGCGGCAAGGCGGCTCCGCCGCCAGAACAGTCCAACGGACGAGCAACTGAGAGGGCCAGCCCGGGCAGAACGGGTAGGATTCCGGCACCAGCCAATGGCCTCCTACCGGCATATCCCGAATCTGCTGACGATGGCTCGCGGTGTGATGGCCGTCATGTTCTTCGTGGCGATCAGCCTGTACCGGTATCCGGATGAGGGGGAGGGATGGCTCTGGGTGGCGATCGGGCTCTTCATCGTCGCGGCAGCCACCGATTACCTCGATGGATACCTCGCGCGAAAATGGCAGGTTGTCACCGCCTTCGGCCGGGTCATGGACCCCTTCTGTGACAAGTTGCTGATACTCGGAGCCTTGGTCTGCCTCGCGGGTCCGCGGTTCCTTGTTCCGCAGTGGGTTGAAGAAGGCCGCCTGTTGACGATGGCCTCGGGCCTCGCGCCATGGATGGTTGTCGTCATGTTCGCCCGCGAGATCTTCGTCACCAGTATTCGCGGCGTCGCTGAATCGAGCGGGCTGGCCTTTGGAGCCAAGTGGAGCGGCAAGGCCAAGATGATGTTTCAATCGATTGCCATTCCCATTGTGATGGTGCTGATCGCTATCGTCCCGCCCGGCCTGCACGCCTGGTCGGCCTGGACCATTCAGATCCTGATGTGGACCACCGTTGCCGTCACGGCGTGGTCTGGGCTGCCCTACCTTGCGGCGCTGCCATCCCTCATGCAACAGTCCAAGTCGACACCATGAGCCGGCTGCTGTTCGTGACCGCTGGCGGATTGGGCCTGCTGCGACCAGCCCCGGGAACATGGGGTTCGCTGCCCCCGGCTATCGCGGCGGCGGTGCTGGGAACCCTCGGCGGCGAAGGCGTGGCAATCACAATGGCCGCCCTGCTGGTGGCAGGCATCTTGGTCAGCCTGCTGCTGGCTCCTTGGTTCGAGCAGCACTTTGGACGGCACGACCCACCGCAGGTCGTGTGCGACGAAATCGCGGGCATGTCTCTCTGCCTGCTGCTGCTGCCATGGCCGCCGCTGGCTGGACAGAGTCCGTGGTGGTCGGTCGCCTTGGCCTGTATCGCCTTCGTCCTCTTCCGGGGGTTCGACATCGCCAAGCCGCCGCCGATCGAGCAGAGCCAGCGGCTCCCCGGCGGGTGGGGGGTACTCGTCGATGATCTGCTGGCCGGTCTCGCCGCCGCAGCCGTGTGCTGGGGGTTGATCCTGCTGGCCCGCTGAGCCGCAGGGTTCTCTACCATTGCTCGCTTCCACACAGGAGATCCAAATGCGCCACAAGTTCTGCCTCATTCTGGCACTCGCCATGGCTCCTCCACTACTTGCTGATGACGATATCGGGAGTGGCATCGTGATTCCCAACGAGCATGGCATCAACGGCTTTGCGCCGGACTGGGACGCAGATGACTTCGACCTCGCTGCATATCTGAACGGACTCCATCCGGATGCCAACCTGTGGTATCAACATGTCCAAACGCTGAGCAACCCGTGGATGGGTGGCCGCCAACCCGGCACACCGGGCGATGAACTCGCCGCCCAGTACATCTCGTGGTACTTCGATCGGGCCGGACTGGAGCCTGCATTCGAGGACGGGTGGCGACAGCCTTTCGAGTTCACGCTCGGACGTGCACTGCCTGACGTGCGGGCTGCTGCCAT
>DOVP01000280.1:8589-10322 GCA_003520025.1 Phycisphaerales bacterium | reverse complement strand
ACGTGCGGGCTGCTGCCATGTTCATTGATGCCGCCAAGTTTGCTCGCGGCGAAGATTTCGGCGTCCTCGCGAATTGCGGCACCGCATCTGCGAGTCTGCCGCTGAGTTTCGCCGGATACGGCATCGATGCCGGGCCCGAGGGCTATACCTCCTTCGCCGAAGACGATGACCTCAGCGGACGCGCTGTACTGCTGCTTCGATACGAGCCACTGGATGAGGACGGCCAAAGCCAATGGTCAGAGAGTGACTTTTCCCCTCACAGCGGCATTCGAGAGAAGTTCCGGGCCCTGCTCGACCGCGGCGCTGCAGCGATTCTGCTGGTCAACCCCGTTGATGCCGTGGACGGTCGCAGTGGTTTGGAAACCATCGCCTCAACGGCCGGATTCCGCCCGGACCTGAATATCCCTGCGCTGCACCTCTCGCAAGAGACGGCAAGTCACCTGCTGGCGCACGCGTCAAATGGCACGGCTTCACTGGAGGACCTTCAGCAGGATGCCAATGAGGGCATCGCCGGTGTACGACACTTTGATGACGCCGCTGCGATCACCATCGAAACCGACGTCGCTGCGCCCAGTTTCAACACCCAGAACATCGCGGGCCTGCTGCCGGGAACGGGCGAGCTCGCGGACGAGTGGGTCGTAGTCGGCGGCCACTACGACCACATTGGCCACGGCTACACCGGATCGCGGGCGCCTGGTGATGATCGAGTGCATCCAGGCGCCGATGACAACGCCTCGGGCGTCGGCACGATCCTGATTCTGGCGGACCGGCTCGCTCAATCGGCGGCCTCGGACGAGCGTCCACGGCGATCGGTGATGTTCATCACCTTCAGCGGTGAGGAGGCGGGGCTGCACGGATCCCGCCACTTCATCGACAATCCGACCATCGATCTGGACAAAACCAACTTCATGCTCAACCTCGACATGATGGGCCGCCTCCGAGGCGACACCGTCGCGCTCACCGGAACCGGTACGGCCAAGGAGTTCGATGAGATGCTCCCCCGGCTCGTTGAGCCGACCGATCTCACCGTCTCGACAACGGCGAGCGGGCTGGGGCCCTCGGACCATTCCAATTTCTACCGGCAGGACATCCCAGTACTCTTCTTCTTCACCGGCATCCATGACGACTACCACACACCGGAAGATGTGTCTTGGCGGGTGAACCCTGAAGGAACGCTCAAAATCATCGACCTGTGCGAAGTGATCCTCGACGAAGCAACACACAAACCCGAGCCATTCACTTTCACGAGTTCCACTGCGGGAACCGCCGCGAGGGAAACCGGCAGCAAGGTCCGCCTCGGCATCATGCCGTCCTATACGGCGGGCGATGTGTCAGGCGTCCTGATCGACGGCGTCACCGAAGGCACGAGCGCCCACGAGGCTGGCATTCTGGAAGGTGACATCATCACCGCCTGGAATGGCGAGCACATCGAAGGCGGCTCGGACCTGATGAAACACCTGCGGGCCCATAAGCCCGGCGACGAGGTCACGATCACCGTCACGCGTGGCGATGAGTCTCTGGACCTCGCGGTGACACTCAAGGGCCGCAAGTAGACAGACAACAGGGCGGGCCGAAGCCCGCCCTGCTGCGCGTCTGTGAACATAAGCCGGATCCTGTTCCCTGCCTTGCGGTCCTTGACGGCTTGGCTGGGCGGCGACCATTCATCTGGGACGCTCGTTGCCGAGCGCCTCAAGCACGCGACCCGTTCTCATCCCGTGGACACGGGCCAGATC
>DOVP01000280.1:0-8191 GCA_003520025.1 Phycisphaerales bacterium | reverse complement strand
CGGGCGGTGCGCTCTTACCGCACCTTTTCACCCTTACCCGCCGAGGCGGGCGGTTTGTTTTCTGTGGCACTTTCCCTGACTCAACGCGAGCCGGTGGGCGTTACCCACCACCGTGTCCTGTCGTGTCCGGACTTTCCTCCATCGCAAGAAGACCAAGGCCTTCAGGCGACAGCGGCCGCCTGTTCACAGGCGGAATTGTAGGCAGCGGCTTCGCCGCAGGGGGGCATGGGCGTGTTCTCCGCCTTCGTCTACTGCTCAACTGCTCTTGGCGGCATTGCCGCCATGCTACGCTGCCACCATGCCACGACTGGCCATATGGGCCCACCCAAATCAGACTCACCTGCTGGAGCGAGCACTGGCCGAAGGGCCGAAAGGCGATCGGCTGGAGGCTGTTCTGGTGGGATGCGCCGACGAGCACGGGGCTGCGGCCCTTGGGGCGGCGCTGGATGCGGCGTCATGCACCGATCTGCGGGAGGTGCTTCACGCTGAGGTCGATGTGGTGTGGCTGGCCGCGCCTCGAACACTCGATGCCGATGCGCGTGGGCTCGTTCGGGCCGCCGCCATGCCAGTCGCAACTTCCGCTCCCCCGCCTGCGGCATTGTCGGATTTGCTCCGCGAACCAGATGGCGGCATGCCAGCCATCTTCATTCCGCTGCTTCGAGGCGGCGCCGCATTTCAAGCGGCCGCAGCGGCGCTTGAGAACTTCGGAACCGTGCACTGCGTGCACGTATCGTCCACTGCGGGCGACCATCAAACTTCACGGGCTTCTCTGGCGCTCGACGCCTTTGACTTGGTCACGCATCTACTCGGTGAGCCCGATGAAATCTGGGCCGCGCACGCCGGTCCCCTTCCGATCACGCCCGACCCAACCGTCGAGCGGTCTGGACATCTGACTGCAGCCATGCGGTTCGGAACCGAGCGAGCGGCCTCGATTACCGTCAGCGATGGCGGCGGCGCGTGGGTCCGCCGCGCGGTCATTCTCGGTGAGGGTGGCCGGCTGATCGTGACGGATGAGGGTGTGTCATGGACCGATCCCGGCGGCGTCAGCCAAGAAGCACCCCCAACCGAGGGACAAGCCAATGCCGGCGAACTGGCTGGATGGCATTTGCGGAGACTTGCCGCAGGACGCGAAATATCCCGCATCTCACTGGAAGCCGCAGTCGTCCTGGAAAGCGCCCGCCTCAGTTGCCTGACGCGACAGGTGGAAGATCCCCAGCACATCCGAAACATGATCGGCCGCAGATAGCAAACAGCGACCGGGTACCGACCGATTACCCACTCACAATCCTCGCATGCAGCGGCATCAGGATGCTCGGAATGATGCGGTCCTCGACCATCCGCTCGGCATGGCCGGCGAGCATGGCCAGAACATCGGGAAGTTCCTTCAGATCGCGAAATGGACCATTGCGGCGGACGGTGAGATAGACACTCAGCGGATCTCGCAACTCACCGCCGGGCCCCTCGCGAGAACCGCCGCGGGTCTTGACCTCCACACTCGCCTGCGTCCGCTCGCCCTCATCCAGCGACATCACGAGAAAGGGCTGCACGTCGGAGAGATGTTCACGGTCTTGCTCGACGACCTCGGCAAGCGGTGAGCCTGCGAGCAATGCGTCAAAGACGATCTCGTTGCGATTGCCCGACACATCCAGATCGAACCCGAAGATGAGTTCAATCGACTCGACATCAAGCGGTGTGATCGACAGGAAGTAGGGTGCGTTCTCCAGCAGCATCCGGTGCAGTCGGTACGGGGCCACCAGTTCGTCCGGATTGACCCAGCCACTTCGTACGCTGGTCCGCTGCAGCGCTACCCAAGCGTAGCGCCCTCCGATCTCGGGCGATTCCAAGGCCAACTCCCCGCTGTAGCGGCGGAACCGATCCAGTTCGGGCATCTCCTTACGAAGTCGGCCGAAGAGGTCCAGCACCGATTCGCGGTGCGACGGCAAATCAAGCGTCAAGCCCATGCGGTGATTGACGTAGAAATCGGTGCACAAGGCACCCAGGCTGGTCGAAACGGTGCTCACGCCGAAGAGTGTAGCGAGGAGCGGCTCAGGGGCTGCACCTGCCAATACGTGAGCGAACGCCACAGCCACTCCATCGGGCCAAAGCGGAATACGCTCAGCCACAGCGGCGACCAGATCAACTGTGCCGCCCAGATGCCCATGACGATCACAAGCTGCTCGGCGTAGCCGAAGTGTCCGTAGTACCCAAGCCCCCACCCGTAGAAGATCACGCCGCACAGCACGCTCTGCGCGAGATAGTTGCTCAGCGCCATGCGGCCGACCGCGGCCAGAGACGATCGAATCACCGCAGCGAGGTTGATCCGGCACAGCAGCATGACCACACCGATCCAGCCCGCTGCAACTCCAATGCTTCCCCAGTAGTTCCAGAGCGTGTTGGCAAAGGCCACATCGATGCCGCTCCACCCACACGACTCCTGCACCGAGAGGCCGTGCCACACAAGTGGTATGCCGAATGCAAACCCCACAGCGGCCATCAGCACGTGGAACAGAGGACGTCGCTTCGTATCAAAGACCCCCCACTTGAAGCAGGCCATGCCGATGAGCATCAGCCCGCCCGCCCGCCACACCACCCATGCGAGCAAGATAAAGGTCTCCAACGTTGTGGCCAGACCAATGCGCATCGGTGCCTGATCCAGCCATCCACCGGCCCAAGCTGCCTGCTCCTCGGCGAGCCCCTCCGCAGTCGGCGCTGACAACGCCTTTACTTCCGCAACCACTTCCGGACCGCCCATTGCCACCGCCGAGCCCATACCCAGCCAGATCATCGCACCGACGATCAGCAGGGCCGCTCCAATGGTCGCCTGCGCCCATGGCCGCAGATGCCGCAGCGGATACACCGCCATGCCACAGACTGCGTAGCCGACGAGGATGTCCCCCCACCAGAGCAGCCAAGCATGGCAGAGGCCGATGAGCAGCAGCCAGCCCATCCGTCGATAGTGCAGGCCGACGCTCTGCCCGGTTCTGGTTTCAGCACGACTCGTGAAGATGACCAGCCCCGCACCGAACAGCAGCGAGAAGATCGCCATGAACTTCTGATCTGCCAGGAGTTGCACAGTCGTGAAGGCAAAAATATCCGCGGGTGTTTCGCCGCCAGCCACTACGGGCGAAGAATAGGCGGCCGAAGGCAACGCAAAGGTTCGCACATTGAGCAGCAGAATGCCGAGCAGCGCCACGCCACGCAGCACATCGATGGAGGCGATTCGCTCGCCGAGGCGGACAGGGGCCGCTTCAGGTGGCGATGTGTGAATCTCCATCGAAGCCGAGGGCTGCGGCATGCTCAAGCGACAGCCGCGCACACCTGCTTGGCCGCGTCCCCGAGATCGATCGCAGTCCGCATGGTGGGCAGGCGTTCCTGCGCTTCCTCCAGCACCACTCTCGCCGCATCGACGTTTGTCCCCTCGAGTCTGACGATCAATGGCACCTCGAAGCCCACTTCCTCGGCCGCCGCGACGATGGCCCTCGCAATGCGGTCGCACTGCATGATGCCACCGAAGATGTTGACAAGTACACCCTTCACCGATTTCTCAGAAAGGATGATTCGAAAGGCCTCGGTCACGGCTTCCTGCGTTGCATCGCCACCGACATCGAGGAAATTGGCCGGCTCGCCGCCATGGAGTTTGATGATGTCCATCGTGCTCATCGCAAGACCTGCACCGTTGACGAGGCACCCGATGTTGCCTTCGAGCGCAACGAAGTTGAGTCCCACCTCTCTGGCCCGCAGTTCGTCTGGATCCTCTTCGGTCGGATCGAAAAGTTCTGCAATAGCCCGCTGTCTGTACAAGGCGTTGTCATCAAAGTTGAACTTGGCGTCAATCGCGATGACCTGGCCGTCGGGGTGCTCATCACTTGAGGGCGTAACGACCAGCGGATTGATCTCCGCCAGCGACGCGTCCGTCTCGATGAACAACTGCGCGAGATTCATCGCAAGGCTCACGAACTGTCTGACCTGCTTGCCCTTCAAGCCAAGACGAAATGCGAGATCGCGTGCTTGGAACGGGCTGAGGCCGTCAAGCGGATCCATCGGCACTTTCAGAATGGCATCGGGCCGCTCCTCTGCAACCTGTTCAATCTCAACACCACCCTCTGCTGAGGCGATCAGCGTGTTCGTTCGCCTCGCGCGGTCAGTCGTGATGGCGAGGTAGATCTCCCGCTCGATGTCGACGCCCTCGGCGATGAGGAGCCGATCCACTTCGAGCCCCTCCGGAGGCGTCTGCGGTGACACCATGCGATTACCGAGCATGAAGGTGGCGGCGTCCTTGACTTCCTCGGCGGTGTGGACCACCTTGACGAAGCCCGCCTTTCCCCGTCCACCAGCGTGGACCTGCGCCTTGACGACAATGACTGGAGGTGATCCTGCAAGCAACCGGTCTGCGGCCAGCACCGCATCCTCGACCGTCGTGACCATCTCTCCATCAGGAACCGGGACATCCGCTCCGGCCAGCAACGCTCTTGCCTGATACTCATGGATTTTCATTGCTGTGATACCGCTCCAAGTAAAAACAATGCTTTGCAGTGCTCAGAAACGAGAAGTGTAACAATAGTGCTCTCAGAATCTCCTCGATGTGGTAGAGTGCATGAACTGACGGGGCATATACCGGGGTCGCGTATTGTGCTGACCTCAGGAATAAACACCCTTATGGCTCGAACTCCATCCACCATGGTGCCGCTCGGCACACCTCTGCCCGCCTTTGAATTGGCGGATGCAGCGGGTGTCATGCATACATCAACCACGCTGATGAGCAAACATGGCCTGCTGGTGATCTTTATGTGCAACCACTGCCCCTACGTCGTACATCTGGCTGACGAACTCGGGCTGCTCGGTGTCTACATGGACCGCGGGCTCGGAATCGTGGGCATCAACAGCAACGATGTCGAGCACTACCCCGACGACGGCCCCGAGCACATGCCTGCCTTCTCTGCTCGGCACGGCATCACTTTTCCCTATCTGTCCGATCCCATGCAGTCGGTCGCTCGCTCGTTCGACGCGGCGTGTACGCCCGACTTCTTCCTCTATAACAAGACAGGAACGCTCGTCTACCGAGGTCAGTTCGACGACACCAGGCCCGGTGACGTGTCCCCGGTCACGGGAACAGATCTCCGGCGAGCGATGGACGCAGTCTGCCAAGGCATGCCGGTTGACGGGAAGCAGATCCCTTCGGTCGGCTGCAACATCAAATGGAAAGCAGCACCCTGCTGCGGAGGATAACCATGGGCACCGAAACCACCCGAGTCATTCAACGCATGCCAACTGCGAACGGCAGGAACAATGCATCCAAACTCTGGCACGACGAGTCCGTCCTTCGGAAACTCTATGAGCAGGACGGCCTCACCCAGAAGCAGATCGCCAAAGAGGTCGGATGCTCGCTGCTGACGATCAACAAGGCGTTCAAGAAGTTCGGAATCACCGCAAAGCGGGGCCGCCGACCGAAAAAGAAGGCAGCCGTTCGCCGAGTCGCAGCACCGCCACCCTATGTCCGCATCGCCGCCTGCGGGCTGGCTCCCTCCGAGGTGCGAGCCAGATTCATCGAACTTACCGAAGTCATGGAGAAACTCGGCACCCACGCCCGCGAGGCGGTAAAGAAAGACCTTCACGAACTCGTGGATCGGCTGTAGGGGCTGGGCGGCTACGCCGCCAGAAGCAAGTGGGCGCCGAATAAGAGGACAGTGTCATACGGCTCGATCCCGGCCTCACCGCAACAAGGCCGTGTATTCACCCCTCCGCAACGAACGTCACGACTACCCTCCGCCGATGCTCGCCGCGGCGATGCTCGCAGAGGTAAATGCCCTGCCAACTCCCGAGTGCGAGTCGGCCATCGATCATGGGAATCGACAGAGACACATCGGTCACCATCGCTCGCACATGTGCGGGCATGTCGTCCGGCCCTTCGGCCGTGTGTGTCCAGCAGGGATCATCTTCGCGAATGGTTCGTCCAAGCCACGATTCGAGGTCACATCGCGCCGAAGGATCCGCGTTTTCTTGAATGGTCAAACTTGCCGAGGTGTGCTGCACGAACAGGACACACAGGCCGTCTCGGACATCGGATCCGGCCACAACCCCCGCAACATCGCCGGTAATCTCGTGCAGCCCCTGCCCGGGGGTCTCGATCATCAACACGACGCCCACTCAACGACTGCTCATGCTGAGTTCTCGATGTCGCTCACGCACATCTTGCCTGGCGTTCTTGAGAAGTTCCTGCATTTCTGCAGCCTCTCTTGCCCGAGCGGCGCGGTTTTGACGCACCGACTCACTTTCCTCCGGTCCGCAGCCGGCCAAACCGAGGCCAGCCAGAATCAGGATGAACAGCACTACCCGCATGACACCGATCATCCCCTCACTGCCGGGCAGGGTCAAGTGGCGGGTTTGCCGGGAAGCTCGGCGACAGTCGACGGCACCTGCCCGTCGGGGCCGAGAGCGCCGGCGTTGATCCAATCGACGATCGTCTGAATCTGCGTTTCGCTCAGCGGCTCCCCCTTCTCTGCCGGTGGCATGATGTCCTCATCATCCGCGGGCTTGGTGATGAGCGTGTGCAGCGTGCTCGCCGCCGCATCGCCGGGCCGGACCACCCAATCCGCCGGATCGCACTCAAACATCTTCCTCCACGGCACCAACCGGAGATCTCCCTTCTGACGCTTGCCGCCGTGGCACTTCTGGCAGTGCGTACTCAGAATCGGCTCGACCGATGACCAACCTCGATCGGACGCCCGAAGCGGGGCGAAGACCCAGTCCGATCCCCACGCCATTTCGCCTCCAAAGTGGGCTGAGATGACAACCAGTACCGCCGCAACCACCGTAAACGCCAGATGCGGCGCCGCCCAATCACGTCCCCGCCACCGCCGAAGCAGCCAGCCGATCGCCGCCAACCCCGTCACCCCCACCGCCGCCACGGCGGTCCAGCGATGCAGCGTGAGCAAACGCCCCACCTCGCCACCGCTCTGGGCCAGCATCCACCCCGCCCACAGAGCCACTCCCCCGCCCAAGAGACCGAACCACAAGCACACACCCGCCGTTGGGGAGGCTTGATCCCGCCTGCCCATCACGTACCAGAAGACTTCCAGGCCCGCAGCAAGCAGGATCAGCGCGATGGGAAAATGCACCAGCAGTGGGTGGAAACGGCCACATACCTGCCAGAACGCCTCAATTGTGGCCACACACGGCATGGATAGATGAACCCCTTCGACAACCACTCGGCACCATATCAGGGCCCCTGATATGAGGAGTTTTATGTCCGAAATATAAGCAATACACCGCCAAAAGACGCTTCGTTTGTCTCGCCTCCTATGCTAGGTTGGCTGGGAAGAAAGTGGGGTGGACAACCCATCCTGAGAGGAGATACCCGATATGTTCAACCGGACCACGTACGCTGCTGCTGCAGCGGCGATCTTGGCGGTCTCAACCAGCGTGACACTGGCTGATACCGATGCATCAACATTGGACTGGCCCGTGGGCAACCACGCATGGATCGGCCTGAATACCGGCACGCTCGACAATGACGCCAAGGAGCAGCACGTGCTCTTTGATGACATCGTTGCGGTCAGCAATGCTGCATGGATCAGGTTGCACTTCGGGGCAACCAAACTGGACCGCGACTCCTTCATCCGCGTCACCAGCCTTCGCGATGGCGAGGTTCAGGAACTCGACGCGAGCACCCTGTCTCTCTGGAAGAGCTCCTCCGCCTACTTCAACGGCAATGCCGTCCGGGTCGAGTTGATCGCCGGCGGACTGACCAACAACACCATGTCCATCGAAACCGCCACATGGGAATTGATGGACTCTGATCGAGGCGACGGCTGCGGAATCTGTTCCGAAGACGACCGCGTCCCATCAGGCGACAATCGCTTTGCGCGTCTGATGCCCGTGGGCTGCAGCGCGACGATGTACAACGCCGATTCGTGTTTCGTAACTGCCGGGCACTGCCTGTCCTCGGCCGATGTGCTCCAATTCAACTGCCCGGACTCGAGCAGCAACTGCAGTGTCAATCATCCCCCTGTTGCAGACCAGTTCCCCGTCATCGCCCAGTCGGGTACCGATGGTGGTGTTGGAAACGACTATGGCGGCATGAAGGCTGGCACGAACAGTTCTGGAGAGACTCCGTACGACCGGTACGGCACCATGGCGTCAATCGCATCGAGCATTCCATCATCCGGCAATCTGACGGTCAATGGATATGGCG
>DOVP01000259.1:9026-13733 GCA_003520025.1 Phycisphaerales bacterium | reverse complement strand
TCGACCGCTGCGCCTGCCCGGGTGATCTCGACTTCAACGGCGACCGCGACGGCGAAGACATCGTCGCCTTCCTCTCCCTCTGGGCGGGCGCGACCGCCGCTGGTGATCTTGATGCCGACGGTGAGGTCGGCGTCCTCGACCTTCTGGTGATCCTCACACAATGGGGTGACTGTCCGTAGCGACTGGGAACAACCGATCCCCCGGGGCCGCGGTGGCTACCATTCCCCCATGCCAACCCTTGTCTGCATTCGGCACGGCCAGAGCCAGTGGAATCTTGAGAATCGGTTTACAGGCTGGGTCGACCAGGATCTTTCCGAGCGGGGCGAAGCCGAAGCCAAGACTGCCGGTCAACTGCTTCGCGACGAAGGATTCATCTTTGATGCCGCGTACACGAGCGTCTTGACCCGCGCGATTCGAACACTTTGGTTTGTCCTGCACGAACTCGATCAGTGTTGGATTCCGACTACCAAGGCTTGGCAACTCAACGAGCGGCACTATGGCGCGCTGCAGGGACTCGACAAGTCCGAAACCGCAGCGAAGCATGGTGAAGAGCAGGTACACATCTGGCGACGATCCTACGACACTCCCCCGCCGCCGATCAGCCGCGATGACCCGATGTTCCCGGGCAACGACCCTCGCTACGTAAATGTATCCGCCGACCAACTCCCCGTCGGGGAATGTCTCAAGAACACCGTGGCGCGGACCCTCCCTTACTGGAACGACATCATTCAGCCGCGTGTCGCGGCTGGCGATCGGATCATCATCGCCGCCCACGGCAACTCGCTGCGGGCGCTGGTCAAGCATCTCGACGATATCTCGGACGAGGACATCACAAGCCTCAACATCCCGACCGGCGTTCCAATGGTGTACGAGTTCGACGACGCGATGAACGTACTTGGCCGCCGCTACCTCGGTGACACGGATGCAATCGCCGCAGCCGAAGCAGCGGTCGCGGCGCAAGGCAAGTCACAGGGCTGAGGCTCACTCCCCTCCGAACAACAGATCTGTATACGTCGGCATCGGCCACAAGTCTGCCGGGACGCTCCACTCGATTGCATCACAGTGTTCGCGGGCCTTCTCCATGGCCGGGATCAGGCGATCCTGAACGGTGCGAGCGTGCGTATCACACGAATCACTCTCATGCTTGAGTACCTCGCGGATGTCGCTGAGCGCCGCCTCGAGCCCCGTCACATGGCCGACGAGGTCGTGCAACCGACCACCCGTCGCTGGGCAGTCAACACCGGCGGCCTCGGTGGCTGCGATCGCCGTCGCAAGGTCGGTCTGGTACCGCGTCGCTGCTGGAAGCACCATGGTCTCGGCCATCTGCAACATGGTTCGAGCCTCGATGCCCATGGTGTGTACGTAGGTTTCGAACAACACATCGATACGGGCGTCGACTTCGGTGATGCTCATGACCCCGTATTTGGCGAACATGGCGCGAACATCGTCGTTTCGAAACGCGGGCAACGCATCGGCGGTACCTCGCAGAATCGGCAAGCCGCGACGGGCCGCCTCTTCGTGCCACTCGGCACTGTAGTTGTCGCCGTTGAAGATCACGCGATGGTGATCTCGCATCACACCGCCGAGTACTTCGATCGCTGCGGCTTCAACCGAACCGTTTCCGTCGATGTGCTGTTCCATCTCGGTCACGATCCAATCAAGCGACTCGGTAATGATCGTGTTCAGCACGGCGTTGGGCCACGCGACACTGGCCGTGCCGCCCACTGCGCGGAACTCGAAGCGGTTGCCGATGAAGGCGAACGGACTCGTGCGGTTGCGATCACCCGTGGCTCGCTGCAGTGTCGGCACCGCGGTCGTTCCGAGATCCATCTCGGAGTCCGCCCGGAAGTCGGCGGTCTCACCCGTCGCGAGTTTCTCGAGCACGCGGCCGAGTTCTTCACCGGTGTAGATACTCAAGATCGCCGGCGGTGCTTCGTTGGCGCCGAGACGATGATCATTGCCCGCGTTGGCGACCGAGGCGCGCAGGATATCCGCGTGCAGGTCGAGTGCCCGCACAACGGCGCACACGAATGTCAGGAACTGCAGGTTGCCTTGACCCGCCTTGCCTGGACTGAGCAGGTTGTGGCCGGTATCGGTACTGATCGCCCAGTTGTTGTGCTTGCCTGATCCGTTGATGCCCTTGAATGGCTTCTCGTGAATCAGGCACCGCATGCCGTGCAGACGGGCAACCTTCTGCAACACACTCATCGTGAGCATCTGGTGATCGCTCGCGAGATTCGACCGCTCGAACAGTGGAGCGAGTTCGAACTGTTGGGGTGCGACCTCGTTGTGCCGCGTCTTGGCAGGAATGCCGAGTTCAAAGAGACGCGATTCGACATCGGCCATGAAGGCCAGCACGCCACGAGGAATGGCGCCGAAGTAGTGATCATCGAGCTGATGACCCTTCGGCGAATCGGCCCCCATGATGGTTCGTCCACAGAGAATGATGTCCGCCCGCATCGTCGCGAGTTCGTCGTCGAGAAGGAAGTATTCCTGCTCGATCCCGAGCGTCGTCGTCACGTGATGCACGCCATCGGCGGTTCCGAAGAGCCGCAGTACTCGCATGGCCTGCTTGCTGAGCGCCTCGTCACTGCGTAGCAGTGGGGTCTTCTGATCGAGCGACTCACCCGTCCATGACACGAAGCAGGTCGGGATGCACAGTGTTCGCTCGCCACCGTTACGAACGATGAAGGCCGGGCTTGTTGGGTCCCACGCCGTGTAACCACGCGCTTCCCACGTATCTCGGATGCCACCGCTCGGGAAGGAACTTGCATCCGGCTCGGCTTGGATGAGTTGATCACCGGAAAACTCGGTGATGGGCTGCCCATTGCTGTCGATGCTCAGGAAGGAATCGTGTTTTTCAGCGGTCGATCCCGTGAGCGGTTGAAACCAGTGGCAATAGTGTGTGCATCCATTCTCGATCGCCCAATCCTTCATGGCGTTGGCGATCTCGTCGGAGATGCGGGAGTCGAGTGGTTCGCGGAGTGTCACCGTCCGCTCCAGTCGCTCAAGGGCCGAGGGTGACAGGCGTCGACGAACGTTTTCGCCGGCAAAGGTCAGGATGCCATAACGGTCACCAAACTGTGACGCGGCATCACGAATCCAGGTATCCGCGTGAACGTCGGGCATGCTGGTTGGCTCCATGCGTTGCGTAAGGGTTTCAATGAACGATGACGGGCGATTGGCGAGTCTGCTCATGGCCCGCAGGATACCAATCCAACCTCGGCCGTTGCCGCCCAATCCATGCTGCGAGGGGCGGTTGTGGACAACCTTTGCCAAAGCGAGGATGATGATCGATGCCGCCCCTTGGGAATGGGGGCAACTGGAGGTTCAACCATGCTGCGTTCACTCGTCATCCCGGCCTGCCTGCTACTCACCACAATGGCCGCGATCGCCCAGGGCATGGGCAGCCAGTTCGCCGAGCCAATCAGTTGGCCGACCCTCCGGGACCAACTGGTCCTGATTGCCCCCTCGGATGTCCAACTCGACCGCATTGCCAGCGAACATGACGCATATCTGGCCGATTTCACGACGCTGCGAGATGGCGATATCGCGGCGTTTCTCAAGGACACAAAGGGAATGGGTGGCATGATGTCCGATGCTCCCGACGAGGGCCGTCGAACAGTGGCGAAAGTCGCCAGCATTCGTCGCAACATCGCCGACTTGGACGACGCCATGTTCGCCAGAATCGCCGCGATTCTTGGCGAAACACAGCAGGCAGGACTCGATCGGGTCAAGGGGCGGCGGCAACGGGATCGACTTCGCACCCGCCGTGGCTTCGGAATCATGGGCGGCGCCGTCTCCAAGATCGAACCACGAGATGCCATCGACTGGGCATCGCTCTCTGATGCTGACCGGCCCACAGTTGAAGCCACATTGAGTGACTGGGAGGATGGGTACACGAGCCGGTTGAAGTCTTGGGCGACCGCGCAGGATCTCGCTCTGGTCGATTTCATTGCAGCGATCGGCGAACTCGTGGCCCAGCAAAGCAGTTTTTCGGAAGAGTCACCCCCGGACCCCGAGCAAATGGCCGAATTGATCAACTCCTTTCAACTTGCCCAGCAGAAGGTGCAGGCGAGTGTGCAGCCGCAGGTGAATCAACTTCAGCACCACATCAGTGGTGGATTGGAGTCACTCGCCGAGATGCTGCCGGCCGAACAACGGTTCGCAGCCATCCGCAAAATGATTCCCACAAGCGGACTTCGGAATCGTGTCTCCAAGGCGATCCGCGGCGCCCGCCGGGCGGGAGCCGATGATTCAACGATCGTTGAGATTGAGCAGATCGAAGCAGAATGGGAAGTCGATGCGGTGCCGCTGATGATCGAAAGCATGAGCGCCGGATGGAAGGATGATGCCGCCCGGGATGAGATGGTCATGGAGACCACCGCAGACGGTGGCATGACCTTTGACCTGCCAACCCGCGAACACTCACAAACTCTTCGGACGCGATGGAATGCGCGGCACGACGCCGCAATCGACGACATTGCAGCCCTCGTACCAGAGGTAGACAAAAAATCACTCGTCGCCATGGGCGCGGGCGAGGAGAGCGAGGAATCACACTCGGTCGAATCATCAACCACCGTCATCATCGGGAGCAGCGGTGACGACGAAGAAGGTGCCGTGGTTGTGAGTTCCTCAGTGTCCTCGGGACGCGACCCGTTCAGCGGGCTGGACAGCGGACTCACGACAATCCCGAGCATTCAGCAG
>DOVP01000259.1:0-8625 GCA_003520025.1 Phycisphaerales bacterium | reverse complement strand
GATCATGAATCGGCACGGATGGCCATGGAAACCGAGCGAGGAGACGCGCGTCGCGCTCTCCGGGAAGAAATGATGCAGACGTTCATGGCCGACGAAAAGCCGGATCAAGCCACCCAGATGAAGTATGGCTTGATCATGATGCAGCCGATTTCGCGTGAAGGACTCGATGAACTCGATGCAGCCTTCTTCGGAGGCGCAACTGCACTTACCGATGATCCGGAACTCGTCGAACCGTGGCGGCTGTCGCGGGTCCGTGAACTCTCGCATCTCGCCGGGGGCATGATGTCGGCCAGCATCGATATGATCGGTGTCCCGGACAACCGCTGGAAGGCCGATCTCTTCATGATGATTGAGCGGTCCGATATGGACGATGCCGACCGACACGCTGCCGACAACGAGATGATGGATTGGCACGCGGCTGCCACATCCCTTGCAGTCGAGATCAAGCAGGCGAACGATACCCTCGACGCAGCTATGCAAGCGATGATGAAGGTCGAAGTCAGTAAAGACTCTGAAGGCAATGGTGGAAAGATGGAAATTGACTTCGCGGCAGCGATGGAGGTCGAGAAACTACAGCAGGCTGCCACCAAGAAACGCACCGCCCTCTCGCGACTCACCCAACACACCGCCAACCGCATCCGCGAGGCCGTGTCCGACCCACAGGCGTTTCATCTCATATGGATCGAACACGCCTTTCCCAATATCGCTACCACCGACGAGTACTCCAAGCGGTATCACGATGCCGCCAATACACCCGATTTGACCGACGAGCAGCGAGGCTCGATCGCCATGCTTCGCGCCGAGCACGATGAGGCGTGGTGGCTTGAGACCGAAGCCGCCGTTGCCATCCTGGCCGCTGAGCAGGATGAGGCTCAAGACCAAAACGAGGCTTTCTTTCAAGCCCAGCAGATCAAACAAGAAATCGACCGGCACATCTTCGCTCGCCGCGAAGCGGCCCTCAAGCGGCTCGAGCGACTCCGCGGCATCCTGACCGAGCAGCAACTGGCCGCCGCAGGTGGGCTGACCGATCCATCAGCCCCCCAGACGCTCGCGTTGCCCTATTGACCCTGCGAGCAATGCATTCGGTCGCACAAGTGAGCGTTCTGTAACCGCTGTCGTGTAAGCCGTTGAGCCACAAAGAGATAAATTGCCCGTTGGGTCGAGTATACTCCCGCGATGGCTGGAAACGACGCCACACCGGTCACGCTTCGTACGCTGCAGCGGTTTGCTGCCCGCAGCGAGCGGTTTGCATGCCTGACGGCCTACGACGCCACGACCGCGCGGCATCTGGAGCGGGCGGGCATTCCGCTGCTGCTCGTCGGCGATACGGCGGCAGAGATGGTGCTCGGGCTGACCGGCACGATTCATGCACCGCTCGAATTGCTGCTGATGTTGACCGCCGCCGTCAAACGGGGTGCTCCCAAGACGTTTGTGATGGGCGACATGCCCTTCATGTCCTACCAGTGTGACGAGGCTGAGGGAATCCGCAACGCTGGACGGTTCTTGACCGAAGGTACGGCCGATGCAGTCAAACTCGAGGTCGACGGCACCTTCACGGGGCTGATCTCACAGATGAATCGCGCTGGCATTCCGGTGTGCGCCCACGTGGGATCCCGTCCGCAGCGGGCCAAGCATGACGGTGGCTACCGAGCCGCCGGCCGAACCAAGGCCGAGGCGGCGAGAATTGTCGAGGATGCGATGCGACTCGAAGATGCCGGCGCTTGCCTGCTGCTTGTTGAAGCAACCCCGGCTGAAGTCTCTGAGGAAATCGTCCGCCGCACGAGCGTCCCGGTCATCGGCTGTGGAGCCGGACCCGCCTGCCATGGGCAGATCGTCGTCACGCAGGACATCTTCGGGCTCACCGACTGGCAGCCATCCTTCGCCAAGCCAATCGCCGACATCGCATCGGCCGTGCAGGCGGCCGCCTTGCGGTGGAAAACGATGGTTGCCGCCGCAGAACTCGGCGAACACCCCTATTCGATGCTCGACGAATCCAGCTCCGTCTCGTGAGCGCACACCACCACCCTGTCCGGACCGTGCTGCCTACGCTGCTACTACTCATCAGCGCGTTGATCGTGATCGTGGTGGTTCGGTGGGGACAGCGGGAACTCGACTTTCAGCACACGCAGGTTGAGGTTCGCAACGCCGCCCTTCGGCTGGCCGCCCCGGACGGTGATGGGGCCGTGCTGGCAAGTCTCAGTCGGGCCCAGCGAGATTTGGCCGCCTTCGTACAACCGTCGGTCGTCCACATCGAGGGCATTCAAACCAATCCGCACCTAGGGAACAGGGTGGACAGTCGCGCTACTGGAAGTGGTTGGATCTGGGATGAACAAGGTCATGTCATTACGGCGTGGCATGTCGTCCGTGGAGCCAATTCCATCGAGGTACAACTGCATGATGGTTCGGTTCGCACTGCCACGCTGGTCGCTGGCGATCCGCTGACAGACATCGCGGTGCTCTCCATGGATGCAGCTCGAACGCTGTCTGCTACGCGATCGTCATCTCCTGGATCGCAGCAAGGTGACATGGTGTTCGCATTCGGTTCACCGCTCGATTTTCGATTTTCCGTCACTGGCGGTGTCATCTCGGGGCTCGGACGCGCCGCCGGCAGTCTCAATCACTCCGGATTGCCGATCTACGAGAACTACCTCCAGATCGACGCCCCCATCAATCCGGGCAGCAGCGGTGGCCCGGTCACCAATCACCTTGGGCATGTTGTCGGCATGAGCACGGCCATTGCAGACGATGCCTCGAGTCCGATGTCCGACGGCCGATTCACTGGCGTCGCACTAGCCATTCCCATCGAGAAGATCGAGGCCATCGTGCCACAACTGATCGAGGAGGGTCACATACACCGCGGCCTGCTCGGCGTACGAGCCCTCGATCCTGATCGCACGATTGCCAGCATGCTTACTGCCAGGTTGATCGATGGCGGAATCTTCGTTGCAAGCGTGACCGAAGGTTCACCACTCCACGCTGCAGGCCTCCGACGCGGCGATGTCATCTGGCTGTGCAACGATGCATCGATCGTGGATATCTTGGACCTGCATTCGCTGCTTCGCTCGGGTGTCGCCATCAAACTTGAAGTGTCACATGCGTGGCGTGGCGATCCATTGCGTCCACGCAATCTGAATCTCTTGGAATTCCAGGAAGACAGCGCAATTGAACTATTGCCCATGTCCGCCCCCATTCATGCCATGCTTGCCGCGCTCGGTGCTCCCCCCACCGGCGTGCTCGTCGCATCGGTGACACCGGGCGGTGGCGCGATGGAGGCTGGCATCCTTCGCGGCGATCTCATCACTCACATTGACACGAGGGAGATTCGCACGGTCGATCAGTTGCGAGCAGTCGTCTCTGCCATCTCACCGGGGACACCCATTGAAGTGTTGTTGTGGAGATCCACCAAAGATGGTGGCAAGCACTTGACGATTACCGCGACCCTGACCGATCTGGCTGAAAGTCGGCCCCGGTGACCGCGGCACTTGAGATCAGCCACCTGAGTATCCAACTGCCAGAGGCCCGCACTGGCCGGCTTCGATCTGTACTCCACGATGTGAGCCTGAGTATCGCGCCCGGCGAAACACTCGGGCTGGTTGGCAGTTCCGGTTGCGGCAAGACAACCTGCGCCCGCGCGGCGCTGCGGCTGCTCATGCCGGATTCGGGTACCGTCCAAGTCAACGGCACGGACCTCGCCTCGCTGTCTGGTGGCGAACTCCGCCGCTTCCGCCGACACATGCAGATGGTCTTTCAGGACCCCGGCGGCTCGCTCAATGGACGCATGCGAGCGGGTGATCTCGTGGCCGAGCCGATTCTCGTGCACGATCTGGCGAGCCCCGAAGAGGCGACAAAGCAGGCGAGGGCACTGCTGGAGCAATGCGGGCTGGACGCCGATTCCTTCGATCGCTGGCCTCACCAGTTTTCCGGCGGCCAGCGGCAGCGCATCTGCATCGCCCGGGCCTTGGCCAGCAATCCGTCGCTGCTGGTATGTGACGAGCCAACCTCATCGCTGGACGTCACAGTGCAGGCGAAGATCCTGAATCTGCTCCACCGCCTCCGCGAGCGGCATGGCCTCGCGATGCTCTTTATCACCCATGATCTGGGCGTTGCCCGCGCCATCTGCGACCGAATCGCCGTCATGGATGCGGGCCGCATCATCGAGGAAGGCGCGGCCGGGCAGGTACTGGGCTCGCCCACCCATGCCGTCACCCGCGAACTCGTTGCAGCCGCCTTCTGAAAGCCGCTACCCTGAGCAGCAATGCGTCAGTACCTCGACCTTCTGCGTGATGTCCGCAATGGCGGCTCGAAGCGAGCCGACCGAACCGGCACAGGCACGCTGAGCGTCTTCGGCCGGCAACTGCGATTTGACCTCACCGACGGTTTCCCACTGGTCACGACCAAGAAAGTGCACCTGCGATCGATCATTGCGGAACTGTTGTGGTTTCTTCGCGGCGATACGAACGTCGGGTGGCTGCGCGAGCAGAATGTAACCATCTGGGACGAGTGGGCCGATGATCGCGGCGATCTTGGACCCGTCTACGGAGCACAGTGGCGGAGTTGGAAAGGCGCCGATGGCCGCACACATGACCAGATCGCCGCAGTCATCGATGGCATCCGCAACAACCCGGACAGTCGCCGCCTGATCGTCTCCGCCTGGAATGTCGGCGAGATCGAACACATGGCGCTCGCGCCTTGCCACGCGATCTTTCAGTTCTACGTTGCCGATGGACGGCTCTCGTGTCAGTTGTATCAGCGGAGTGCCGATCTCTTTCTCGGGGTGCCCTTCAATATCGCTTCGTATGCCCTGCTCACACACCTGATGGCGCAGGTCACGGGATTACACCCAGGCGAGTTCGTACACACCTTCGGCGATGCGCATATCTACAGCAATCATGTAGATCAGGTGGATGAGCAGTTGTCTCGGGACACACGATCGCTCCCGAAACTGCAACTCAACACAGATATCACCGACCTGTTCGCCTTCACCGCCGACGACATCGTCATCGTCGACTACGACCCACATCCACGAATCTCGGCCCCCGTGGCAGTGTAAGTTGATGGACAGACCTCAAATCGTGTTGGTTGCCGCTGTCTCGGACAACGGCGTCATCGGCCGCGACGGCGACATGCCGTGGCATCTGCCGGATGACCTCAAGCGATTCAAGAAACTCACCATGGGCTACCCAATCGTCATGGGTAGGCGGACTTGGGATTCGATTGGTCGACCACTTCCGGGGCGGACTAATATCGTGATGACCCGTGATGCTTCCTTTGCAGCCGATGGTGCTGTCGTCGCACACTCGGAGAACGACGTCTTCGACGTGTCGGGTGATGCGAACACCGTCATGGTGATCGGTGGAGGTGAGATCTACCGAATCTTCTTGCCAAATGCGGATCGCGTCGAACTCACGCGAGTGCACGTCACGGTGGATGGGGACACTTTGTTTCCGGAACTGGGGGATGAATGGACCTGTGTGGAGTCGGTTAAGCACTCACCCGGCATGTCGTTTGAGACTTGGCGAAAGAAGTCGGCTTCAGAGGCCTGACTCCTTACCGAATGGCGACGAAGCCGACCAAGGGCTCGCCTGGAGCCGGCTGCACCTCGACCAATCGCACCGGCATCGATCGACGGGTTGACAGAAAACCGCCCGCCGGAAAAGTCTCGCCGATGTTGTCGCGGAAACTCGACAAGCTCATCTGCACGGTCTGCCCGGCGGCAAGCCGGGCAAGCGGGGCACTGAAGCTCTGATTGATCCAGATGGTCGGAGCATCCCAAGAGCGTGCGGTCGCGTTGACAATTGAAATCGTGGTGCCGTCGCGGAATACCTCGACCGGCAGCGTCTCTGTGGTATGGAGATCGTAGGGGTAGGGCGAATGGGCTTTGGAGGGGTCAAAGTCCGGACGATTGCACGAGGCGAGCAGCAACACCGCGACTGGAACGATCGATCGCATGGGAGCCATCCTACCATGGTGACCGAAGAACCATGTCCACACACACGCCATCGACGAAACGACCCCGGACAACCTGCGACGAGAGCATCAGGCAGTTCGCCGCTGAGACCAGGGTCGATCCGCGCATTCCTGCAGCAGTTCCAGGCTTTGATGCTCCCTTCTTTCAGGCCGGACTCGCCGGTTACTCCGATGCCGCCATGCGGCTCATTGCCAGACGGCACGGATGTCCATACTGCGTTACCGAGGCACTGCTTGATCGCACACTCATCAGCGGCGGCAAGGGCCGCACCCGAGAAGATCCGGATATTCTCCGCGCGGAATGTGATCTTGGCGATCCCGGAGAGAACCGATTGGCTGGGATGGAAGATCATCCGGTCGCGGGACAGGTCATGGGCACCGACCCGGACGAGATGGCCGAAGCTGCCGCGTTGCTCGTCGAACTTGGGCACGACGTCATCGATGTGAATCTCGCCTGCCCGGTCAAGAAGATCAAGCGCCGCAAACGCGGCGGGCACTTTCTAACAGCACCCATTGAAGCGATCGAGGTGCTCCGCGCAGTACGAGATGCTGTGCCAAACACGATCCCTTGTACCGTCAAACTTCGCCGGGGCTGGGACGATTCTCCGGAAATGGAAGCCAACTTCGATCGGATCTTCGATGGCGCTTACGAATCCGGGTTTCTCTGGGCCACGGTGCACTGCAGAACGGTCGAGCAGAAGTACATCGGCCCATCACACTGGCCCTTTCTCACGAAACTCGTGCAGCAGTACCCGGACCGTCTCATCTTCGGAAGCGGCGACATCTTCGAGGTCGGCGACATCTTCGCCATGATGCAGAAAACCGGTGTACATGCCGTCAGCGTGGCGAGAGGGTGCATCGGTAACCCCTGGATCTTCATGCAGGCAAAGCAGATGATGCGGGGTGAGCAGCCGACACCGCCCACGCTGGAGCAGCAGCGTCACACACTGGTCGATCACTTTCGGCTGTGCACAGCGCTCCACGGCGAGACGGGTGGTTCACGCATGATGCGGAAATTTGGAATTCGCTTCTCGGTGCATCACCAGCACGCCGAACTGGTCCGCAAGGCGTTCGTCTCCGTCGGGTCGGCGGACGACTGGAAGCGGGTCCTGGACTCGTGCTACCTCAGTGACCCACCGCAAGAATGCGACGAATCGCCGCCTTCTGGCCATCACTGAGCAGCCGTGTGACGCAGTTATACATCTCACGCTCCAAAACGGAACGCTCGCCGCTGTTACGAAGGTATCGCATGCGGACATCCATGGCTTCGCTCACAAGCGATGCCGCATCGTGGTCAAGATCGACACCGAGTTTGCGGCCTTCGCGAAGAAGGGCCACAGCCTCACTGCGAAGCGTGCGGAGTCGCTCCATGGAGTCGGTGATACACGCTTGTGATTGGGCTGTCTGCGCAGCATCTCCATTCTTCGCAATCCAATCCATCGCGATTATGGCATCGAGCGGACTACACACGCTCGGAAAGAACGCTGCGTTGACCCGGTCGATCCATTTTCTGCTCGCCTCGTCGTTGTTCGTCTTCAGCAGCGATGTGATCGCGGCTATGGCCGCGTCTTGAACAGCCATCCGAATCCGCCATCGCTCGGCTGATGCACGCTGTAGCGATGCGCGAGCCGCGGCATCCCGCTGGAGAGATGCAATGGCATCGGTGATCTTGGCTTCCCGCACTGCAAGTGCGTCGTCCCGGGCAGTCGTCGAAATTGATTGCTCATACGTCGCAAGGGCCGCTCGCAAGGTCGCCTCGTCAATGTCCTCCAGTTCCTCGGCATCTGCAACAAGTTCGCCTACATCGACAAGTCCTGCTCGACCGTGACCGGTCAAGTACACACGCCTGTGCAGGCGCCCAACCGCGATGGATTGTGTTGCCGAGTCGACCGTGGAAAGTAGTGTGCCCCATTCGATCATCTCCTGCAGCCGCTCATCAGCAACCTTCCACGACTCCCGAACCGCCATGCGAAGCGACAGCCGGAGTTCTCGGATCGCGTCCGCACTCAAGCGGATCCGTCCGTCGAGCGCCGCGTCGAGCTGCTCACGATCCCGCTCCTGCTTCACCCGCAGATCGGCCAGCACCTGCCGCATTCCGGTGGCGTAGTCATCAAGCAGCAGATCGGCGGCGTCCATCTCGTCGCGACCAAGTTGCAGATCTGCCATAAAGGTGCGGAAGTCCACCGGGACCACAACAGGCTCGATGCCCGCCTGCCTGAACGCCTCGGCATCACTCGCCGCCGAAGTCGCAGCAAGTCCGAAAAACAAGAGTACAAGCACTGTGACATATCGCATGGTCGTCATGGTATCTCCGCGCTCCAGCGAATCAAGCAGACTTGCGATTCCGCGGTAGGCACTGCTGCACAACGTCACGCAGGCGGGATCGGTCGACATGCGTGTAGATCTGCGTCGTGGCGATATCGGCATGACCAAGCAGTTCTTGCACGACACGCAGATCGGCGCCGCCAGCGAGCATGTGTGTGGCGAAGCTGTGACGGAGCATGTGGGGGTGTACGTTATCGAGGCTGGCACGCACTGCCAAGCGGCGAATGATCTGCCATACGGCGACGCGTTCGATCGGACGGCCAGTGTGTGAGAGCAGGAGCCGACCTTCGTCACGGCCGTCATCAAATCGAGCCAGATGTGGCCGCAGTTCCT
>DOVP01000048.1 GCA_003520025.1 Phycisphaerales bacterium | reverse complement strand
ACTGGAACTCTCTGCAGCAGCAAGCGCTTCCCCGACCGATGCCGCCACGGTACTGGCGATTCGCCGGGTGTTTGGCGAGGCCTGATGACGCAGGCGCCGTCCATGGACGACATTCGGGTGGCGCATGATCGGATTCGTCCCTTCATTCATCGAACACCGGTGATGACCTGCGCCACGCTCGATGCGATGAGTGGTCGACGGTTGTTTTTTAAGTGTGAGAACCTTCAAAGGGTCGGCGCTTTCAAGTTTCGCGGCGCGAGCAATGTGGTGCAGTCCCTTTCGGATGATGAGGCCAGCCGCGGCGTCTGCACCCACTCAAGCGGCAATCATGCGCAGGCGCTCGCCCGCGCGGCGCGGGAGCGGGGCATTTCTGCGTGGATCGTGATGCCGACGAGCGCGCCGGCCGTAAAGCGAGATGCGGTGATCGGATATGGCGCGACGGTTATTGACTGCGAGCCGACACTACAGGCCAGAGAGTCGACGGCAGCCAAGGTCATGGGGGACACCGGCGCAGCCTTCGTGCACCCCTACGATGACCCACGCATCATCGCCGGTCAAGCCACTGCCGCGGTCGAGTTGATCGACGAGGTCGATGATCTCGACGGCATCATCGCGCCGATCGGGGGGGGTGGTCTGATGTCAGGAACCTGCTTGGCGGGTGCTGCCATGCAGCCGGGGATCCGTCTGATCGGCGTCGAACCCACCGGCGCCGACGACGCGGCACGATCACTTGAGTCCGGGGTGCTTGTTCCGCAGGAGAGTCCCAACACGGTGTGCGACGGTCTACTGACCAGTTTGAGCGATTTGACCTGGTCCATTCTGAAGACGCACCTCGAAACCATTCAGCGGGTAACCGATAAGCAGGTCCTCGTCGCGATGCATCTTCTGTGGGAGCGAGCCAAGTGTGTAGCCGAGCCAAGCGCCGCCACAGTGCTTGCGGCGGCCTTATCGAGCGACTGCCCATTCCCACAGGGCAGCCGAATCGGCCTCATACTCAGCGGTGGGAATGTCTCTGGATCCGGCGGATCGATCAGTCCCGCTCGGCGCGGCGACGTTTGAGTTCGGCGTCGATGAATCCACCGAGATCGCCGTCGAGGACGGTCTGCGGATTGCCGACTTCATGGCCGGTGCGGTGATCCTTCACGCGGTTGTCGTAGATCACGTATGAGCGGATTTGTGAGCCCCAGCCACGGTCGACCTTGCCGCCGGTGGCTGCGTCGAGTTCAGCTTGACGGCGTTCTTCCTCGAGTTGGTCGAGTTTGGCCTGCAGAATCCGCATGGCCTGCTTTCGGTTCTGAAGTTGCGCCTTGTGCGTGGAACTGACAACCATGATGCCGGTCGGCTTGTGCACGATACGAACGGCGGAGGCGACCTTGTTCACATTTTGACCGCCCGGTCCGGATGAACGGGCGAACGTGGTGAACTCGATGTCCTTGTCGTCGATTTCGACGTCTTCCTCATCGAATTCAGGTGTGACATCGACTGTGCAGAATGATGTCTGCCGCTTGCCCTGCGAGTTGAACGGGCTGACACGGGCAAGCCGGTGCGTGCCTCGCTCACACGACATATATCCGTAGGCCAGCGGCCCCTTCACCAGATAACTCACGCTGGAGATACCAACCTCGGAACCGTGCACCACACTGATCTGCTCGTGCTTCCACCCCTGTTTGTCCCACCAGTTGGTGTACATGCGGTCAAGCATGGTGGCCCAGTCGTCGGCGTCGTTGCCGCCGTCGCCAGCCTGAATG
This sequence comes from Phycisphaerales bacterium, assembly GCA_003520025.1. Taxonomy (GTDB): domain Bacteria; phylum Planctomycetota; class Phycisphaerae; order Phycisphaerales; family SM1A02; genus UBA12567. The sequence goes on along the minus strand of DOVP01000048.1, from coordinate 4,045 downwards.
GCGACGAAGCAGTTGCGATGGTCGTTCGGGCCACTCAGCAGCGACTGCAACTCGACTCGCTCCATTTGCCTGGTCAGCTGGTACAGGCTTTTATCTGATTCGCCGAGCAATTCTTGATCCCCGCCCTCCTTGGCCAGTTCGTAGCCGACCACCGCATCCTCGAAGCCCTCGATGATGGTCTCGAGCCCCTCAGTTTGAGCCTTCAGGAGTTTGTACTCGGCAATGACGCCCTGAGCCGCCTTCTGGTCGTTCCAGAAGTCGGCCTCATTCATGCTCGCCTGCAGATCTTCTCGCCGCTGGACCTTGGCGTCGTAGTCAAAGGGAGTCGCGGATGGTCAAGATCCGCGCCTCAAGGTCATCGATGACAGGTTGGTGGGCGTCGTAGTGCATTGGGGTGTAGGGTAACGAACCACGGAATTTGGGTATCAGTATGGGGAGCGGTATCCTTTACCGAGTATCACCCCCAACAACGAGCCATCGACATGACACAGACCTGCCACGATTCCATATCGCACCGAGCCGCCGCCATCGCACCGTCCTCCACGCTCGCCATCACGGCCCGTGTTCGAGCAATGAAGGCCGAGGGGCGCGATGTCATTGGCTTCGGCGCCGGTGAGCCCGACTTCACGACACCCGATCCCATCAGCGAAGCGGCGATCGCGGCGCTTCGTTCAGGCATGACCAAGTACGTGCCGGTACCAGGAACGCCCGAGGCGAGGGCGGCCGTCGCAGCGAAGTTGCAACGTGAGAATGGCATCGACTGCAAACCTGAGCATGTCATTATTTCAAATGGCGGCAAATTCAGTCTGTACCTGGCGCTGCAGGCGATGATCAATCCAGGAGACGAACTTCTCATGCCCACGCCGGCGTGGGTGTCCTACAAACCGATGACCGAACTTGCCGGTGGAACCTTCGTAGAGATTCCCACCACGGCCGAGTCCCTGTTTCTCGCCACGCCCGAGCAGTTCGAGGCGGCTATCACGTCGCGGACGCGTGTTGTGATCTTGAACAGCCCGAGTAACCCCTGCGGCACGATGTACGATCCGGACACGATTCGCGGCATCTGCGATGTGCTCGCTCGACATGAGCATGTCACGCTGATCAGCGACGAGATCTACGACCGATTGGTCTACGGCGGTCGAACACACCTCTCACCTGGATCGCTCGACTCCATGAAGGACCGCACAATCACCATCAATGGCATGAGCAAGACATTCGCTGCAACCGGCTGGCGAGTCGGGTACGCCGCCTCGCCGGGCAACGATGGCGCCGTGGTCAAGGCGATGGCCAAGTTGCAGAGCCAGATGACCTCATCGGTGACCAGTTTCACTCTGCCAGCCCTCGTGACGGCCCTCGAATCATGCCAAGCCGAAGTCGCCGACATGCGGGCGGCGTTCGAACGGCGTTCGGCACTCATGTACGAACTGCTGTCCACCTGGCCCGGTGTCACTTGCCCGCCGCCGATGGGAGCGTTCTACGTGTTCCCGGACATCTCCTGCACATTTGGTCGCACCAGCCCGGGTGGCAGCGAGATCGAGAATGCCGGCACGTTCGCCGAAGCGCTTCTCGAAGAAACCGGCGCTGCGGTCGTTCCCGGCGATGACTTCCTCGGCTGCGGCCCCAATCACATCAGGCTTTCGTTTGCCCTGAGCGATCAGGCCATCGAGGATGGCTGCGCCCGGATCGGAGATTGGATCGCCAGCCTGTCTTGAACATCACGCGGCAAATAGCCTTATCGGGGCCGCCAAGGCGGGTTATCGGGCCTCTCGTCGCCTTGAGGCTGGCGTCCGAGGCGGGGTAACTGTAGACTGCTCGATTCTCCGCAGGCGTGGTGCCTGCGGTGCTTTGAACAGGACCGTTCATGGCCCTTACAGTCAATCAAAAGACACAGATCATTGGCGATTATCGCCGCGAGGATGCCGATACCGGCTCGCCTGAAGTGCAGATCGCGCTGCTGACCTCCCGTATTCAGGAGATCAACGAGCATCTGCAGACGAACAAGAAGGATCACGCCGCCCGGCTTGGTCTGGTCAAACTCGTCGGCAAGCGAAACCGGTTGCTTCAGTACATCTCGCGAACGAGACCCGCCGACTACCGAGCCCTCATCAAGAGTCTCGGCCTTCGTAAGTAGCGGGACTGACCCGCACAGGAAGGATCCGATGTCGCCCATGCAGGTGGCAGTGGACAGGCGGCAGTCGAAGTACTGCATCCCGTCTTCTGCCCTCTGGGTCCAAGGCTCACCGGATCCCAAACAGTGGTGATGTGTCGCGCATGATGCGCGGTCGCCACAGGAGATTCAAAAATGGCAGATGCCACAGTTCATTTCGTAGAACGCGAAATCGGCGGTCGGACCCTTCGTATCGAAACGGGTCGGATTGCCAAACTCGCCGACGGATGCGTCATGGTCAGCCATGGCGACTCAGTCGTCATGTGTACCGCGGTGCGGGCCAACCCCCGCCCCGGTCTCGATTTCTTCCCGATGCAGTGCGACTACCGCGAGCGGTTGAGTGCTGGCGGCAGTTTCCCCGGCGGCTTCCGCAAGCGGGAAGGTGCTCCCAACGAGAAGGAAATCCTCACCATGCGGATGATCGATCGCCCGATCCGTCCGCTCTTTCCCGATGGCTTCATCGACGAGATTCAGATTCAGTGCTGGACGATGAGCCACGACGGCCAGAACGACACCGATGTTCTTGCCTGCACCGGTGGATCCGCCGCCCTGATGATGACCGACGCTCCCTTCGAGGGCCCCGTCGCGACCGTCCGGGTCGGTCGCATTCTGACCGATGACGGCGAGCAGTTCGTCATCAATCCGACTCACGCCCAGATGGAGTACTCCGATCTGGACATGGTGCTCTCAGGTCATAGCGACGGCATCAACATGATTGAAGTCGGCGCCGCCGAGGTGTCTGAAGAGGCCGTCCTCGCCGCCATCGAGTATGGCTACGAGCACGGCTGCAAGCCGATCATCGAAATGCAGAACGAGCTTCGCCAGAAGGCCGGCAGCCCCGAGGTCCGTATGGGCAACCTCGCACTGCCTACCGATGAGGTCACCGAACTGGTGAACCGCGTCGCCGGAGACGAGATGCTCACCTGCCGCCGTATCGGTGGCAAGGCCGAGCGGCATGCTGCGGTCGATGCGCTTCGGGAGAAGATGCTCGATGAGCACTTCAAACTTCCCGAGAGTGGTACGTATCAGGAGTACAAGGCCGCTGAGGATCGCTTCCGTCAGGCACGCGAAGCATTCCGCACGCTCGAGAAGAAGACGACCCGAAAGTTGATTGTGGATGAAAGCACCCGCGCCGATGGCCGGTCCTTCGCCCAGATCCGTGACCTCGACATCGAGGCGGGCATCTTCCCACGTACGCATGGTTCCGCCCTCTTCCAGCGTGGCGAGACGCAGGGCCTTCTGACCTGTGTACTTGGCACCGGTCGCGACGAGCAGATCGTCGATGGCCTCATGCCCGAGTACGCCAAGAAGTTCTACCTGCACTACAACTTCCCGCCGTTCTGCGTTGGCGAAGCCCGTCGCATCATGGGACCGGGACGCCGCGAAATCGGTCACGGCGCCCTCGCCGAGCGTTCACTGCTCGCGATTCTGCCCGACGTCGAAGACTTCCCGTATACCGTGCGGCTCGTCAGCGACATCACCGAGTCCAACGGCTCTTCGTCGATGGCTTCGGTCTGCGGCGGTTGCATGGCGATGATGGACGCAGGTGTGCCGATCAAGGCGACATGCGCGGGCATCTCGGTCGGCCGCTTCAGCAATGCCGACGGCAAGATCGTTCGCGTCACCGACATCCTCGGCGAAGAGGATTTCTTCGGTGACATGGACTTCAAGGTCTGCGGTACTCGCAACGGCATTACCGGCATTCAACTCGACCTGAAGGCCCGTGGTCTCTGGTTCGACGAGATCAAGGAGTCCTTCGAGCAGGCTCGTGTCGGTCGCATCGAGATCATCGAGAAGATGGAAGCCTGCCTGCCCGAGCCTCGTACTGAGCTCAGCGAGCACGCCCCACGCATTATTCAGGTCATGATCGACCCCGAG
>DOVP01000031.1 GCA_003520025.1 Phycisphaerales bacterium | reverse complement strand
AATCGACTCGGCGGTATCTGACCAGTCGATATGACCATCTTCCGGGCAGCGGCCCGGGAAGGTGGTGGCGGCGGATGCGTCCTGGGGTGTACTTATCGCGGTTCCATCAGCAATCGCAGGCAGCGCCTCATCGAGCATCACAGTGGTTGCATCGACAATGCTCGCCATCAACGTGGCGGCGGTGTCATCATCGTCAATTGTGACCGCTCGTTGGGCCACGATGTCGCCGGCATCGGCAGCAGCCGTCATGTGATGAAGTGTGATACCCGTTTCTGTCTCGCCGCCTATAAGTACCCAGTTGATGGGACAGCGGCCGCGGTACTTCGGCAGCATCGAGGCGTGAATGTTGTAGCACTGATTCGGACAGACATCGAGCATGTCTGATCCAATCATCTTGCGATAGTGGGCCGAGAACATGGAATCAGGTTCCATGTCCCGCACACGCGCCACCCAGATTGGATGGTTCACATCGTCCGGCGCATGCACCGGGATGCCGTTCTCGGCGGCGATTCTCGCAACAGAGCGAAACCAGCCACCTTCGGATGGATCGTCGCGATGCGTGAATACCGCAGCGACATCGACACCGTTTCGCAGCATGGCCTCAAGCGTTGCAGCGCCAACCTCGTGATAGGCAAAAAGCACGGCCTTCATATCTGTACCTGCCTTTCGATTGCGGCCGCCTTGGCCGTCTCTTTCGCCTCGGCACCCTCAAGATCCGAGTGACCGGCAATCCGGTCGATGAAGTAACGCGGGCGACCCCGAACATCGTAGTAGACACGGCCGAGGTACTCACCAAGAAGCCCCATTCCGATGAACTGTACCCCAACGAAAATGAACAGAATCGCAAAGAGTGTAAACACACCCTCGGCGGCCCAATCGGCACCAAAGACAACCCGAAGGATCAGCAGCAACAAGCCAAACCCCACGCCGCCCACAGCGATCGCCACACCGAACCATGAGAGCAGTCGCAGTGGAGTCGTCGTCATGCTGGTAAGCAGATCAAACTGAAGATTGACGAGCTTCCAGAGGCTGTACTTGGAATCACCGGCCCGCCGCTCCGCATGGGTGACCTCGATTTCGGCGGCTCGCTTGGCAAAGCTGTTGGCGAGCACCGGAATGAACGTACTTCGCTCGCGGCACTGGAGCATCGCATCAACAACAGACCTCCGATAGGCTCGAAGCATGCAACCGTAGTCGCTCATGCCGACTCCGGTGGACCTCTTGACCATCCAGTTGATGCGTGCTGAGGCGAATCTTCGGAAGAAGGAGTCTTTTCGATTCTTGCGAATCGTGCCGACAACATCGTTGCCCTGCTCGATCATGTCGATGAGTTGGGGAATCTCCTCAGGCGGGTTCTGCAGATCCGCATCAAGCGTAATCACCATATCGCCACGGGCGTGGCGGAACCCACACATGATCGCGGCGTGCTGACCGTAGTTGCGGTTGAGGATGATGGCGCGAATGTGGCCGTCGTGCCGATCTGCCGCCACTTCGAGTTTCTCCAGCGAACCATCGCGGCTTCCATCATCAATGAGTACGACTTCCCACGCATTCGCAAGCGATTCGCATGCAGTTGTCACCCGCTTCACGAGCACGTCGATGTTCTCGACCTCGTTGTAGACGGGAATCACGATGGATACGGACATGCTCATGCAGGCACCCCCGCGGCAACCACTTCTCGAACAGCGGCAACCACATCATCCACATCAGACTCAGACATGTCTGGAAAGAGGGGAAGCGAGCAGATTCGATTGCTGTTCCACTCGGTATTCGCAAGACCGTTGGCCCGCCACGTATCGGAATGATCTCGGTACCACTGATGCATGTGGGCAGCGCGGAAATGGATGCCGGTACCGATGTTCCGGGCTTTCATTGCTTCCATGAACGCGTCGCGATCGATCCCGGCGGCATCCTCGTCGATCCGCACGATGAACAAGTGCCAGGAATGTCGCTCGGTCGAAATTGCATCACCAAGCGGAAGGATGCCTGAGATATTGGAGAGTTGCGTGCGATACCGTTTGGCCAAGTGCGCCCGCTGCGTGATGAATGCATCGAGTCGCGCGAGCTGCGACTGCCCGAGCACCGCGTTCATGTCGGGCAGGTTGTATTTGAAGCCCGGCTCAAGTACTTCGGCCTGTGAACTTCGGCCCTGCTGATCCCGCTGCCACGCATCGATGCCGAGTCCATGGAAGCGGAGCCGCCGAATGCAATCGCCAAACTCAGCATCGTCGGTCACGAGCACGCCACCCTCGCCGCTGGTGATCGTCTTGATGGGATGGAGGCTGAAGATGGCGGTGCCACGGCTGCCGACCTCTTCGCCGCCCGATCGAATCGTGCCGATGGCGTGGGCGGCATCCTCAATCAGCGCAATGCCTCGATCATCCACAAGCCGCCTGATGGGCTCCATATCGAGAGCGGCGCCCGCAAAGTCGACCGGGATGATCGCCCGTGTTCGCTCAGTCAGGGCCGCCTCGACAGCTTCTGGGGAGGCCATCAGGGTGTCTCGATCGACATCCACGAAGACCGGGGTCGCCCCGGCCATCGTGATGAGGTTGACCGTCGAAACCCAAGTCATCGAGGGCGTCACAACCTCATCGCCAGGGCCGATGCCGAGGGCATGCAGGGCCAGATGCATGGCTGCAGTGCCGCTGGTGACGGCCACGGCAGCAGCACATCCCAGACGCTCGCAGATGGCCGCCTCGAAGGCCGCGCAGCCCGCCCCGGTCGTGATCCAACCGCTCCGGAGGGTTTCCGTGACGGCTGCCACGTCCTCCTCACTGATCGAGGGTCTGGCAAATGGCAAAAAATCGGTGCGCATGGGGGATTCGTCCGAGTACGCCCATGGTATCAGGAGGCCGCCTGCTGCCGCTCCGGATGCAGGCTGATGCCGCCTCCGAGCATGAGTGCCGCCCCGACCAGCCCCCATGAGAGTTCAAGGCTTCGATACAGCAGCAGAAACCCAACGACTTGATTGACGGTTGCCACCCCCGGCATCGCCAGCAACGCGATCCCGAGCACTTCCATGACGCCGGCGCCCTGCCAGGTCAGCGGCACTGCCGCTGCGAGAAACAGAATCGGCATGACCGCCAGAATGACGCTGATGTCGTGTGTCGCGCCGAGCGCCCAGGCGCACGCGCCTGCGGCCGATGCCAGCAGGATCTGCACGCAGACCGATACGCCTGTTGCCGCGATGACCGGGCCGGGGTGCTTTGCATAGGCCTTGCCTGCCGCAAGCAGGCGAGTCGGCAACCCTCCGCCAAAGGTCTTGGCAACCTCCGGCATCCGAAGCCAGCCCCGCGTCGTCACGAAGAATGCTCCAATCGCCACGACGGCGATCAGCAGCATGCTTCCCGCCGTCCACCATCCGATGTCCCGGGCGGTATTCGACTCGGCCGCAAAGATGCCGACGCCAGCAGCAAGCAGTACGAGTCCGGCAAGGCCCGTGATGCGATCAAAGACGACGCTCATCACCGCCTCGACGCGTCGCTCGCTTCCGCGAGTTGCGCCCCATGCCTTGACGACATCGCCCCCCTCGGTGCCCGGCAAGAAGAAGTTGCTGAAGGCCCCGATGTACACCAGCCGCAGCGTCCGAGGCCAAGGAGCGGCCAGTCCGCGGCACCGCATCAGCAACCACCATCGGGTCGCCTGCAGCGGATAGATGCACCCGACCAGCCCGAGGCCGACCAGCACCCACCACCAATCGGCCGAGGCAAAGATGTCGAAGATCCCGCGTCGAATCCAGTTCGTCGTGACCTCGCCTCCAAGGCCGTTCTCGGTATGCACCAGCACCGCCCCAGCCCCAGCCGGCTCAACCGAGGTCACCACAAACGTCCGCGTCACCTCCGCCGTCTCCCCACCGAACCCCGGCTCCCCCGCTGGCACCACCATCAGCGTCTGCCAGTTCACAGCAAACACGATCACCGTGACACCAATGGTCACGAGCAGCAGGCGAACAACTGTGAAGACATGGCGATTCATCGGATACCGAGAATGCTATCGGCGCAGCACGGCACCCAACGACAGCAGGCCGGCTATTGCCGGCCTGCTAAAGAGAAAATTCGGGTATGGGCCTCTCGAAATCAGCCTGCTTCCTTGGTGGACTGCTCGATCTTCTCATCGAGCTGCCCAATGATGTAATCGACGAGTTTGATGGCGTCCGGGGGGGCCATGGCGCGTTGCTGCATCATCTGGTCGCGGACCGCGGGGAGTTGCTCGATGGGCATTTGCGTAAGTTGTGTCATGACCATCTGAACCTGCTGCTGCTCCTCGGGCGACAACTGGTCGAGCGTGATGGTTTCGACCGGAGCTTGCTCACCCTCGCCCTCGGTCGCAACATAGGTCTCCGTTCCCGCCAGCGCCAAGCCGCCCTTGTCTCGAATCTGCGCAGTCGAGTCTGCGATATCGTTACCGACCGGCTCCGCATTCCCGCCGATGTGCTTGGCGAGGAATTCCTCAGTCACCGCATTAAAGGCCATGTTGTTTTTTGGATTATGGAAACCGTGACCCTCATCCGGGAATACGACGTAGGTCACAGGCAAGCCGCGCTTGTTCATCGCTTCGACAATTTGGTCGCTCTCGGCGATCTTGACACGTGGATCGTTGGCACCCTGCCCGATCAGCAGCGGTTTGTTGATGTACTCGACGTGCGTGAGTGGTGAAATCGCGTCGATGTAGGCAGGCTCATCCATGCTGCCAACTCGAGTATCGAACATTTTCATTATCGGTTTCCAATACGGGGGGGCCGACTCGATAAGCGTTCCGACATGCGAAGGGCCGACGATATCGACGCCGCACGCGAAGAGTTCGGGATCGCGTGTCAATCCTGCGAGTGTGGCATACCCACCATAGGAGCCACCCATGATCGCAACCCGTTTCGGATCGGCGATGCCCTGTTCAACAGCCCATGCAACTGCGTCGTTGAGATCGTCCTGCATCTTGCCGTACCACTCGCGGTTGCCGGCATTGACGAAGTTCTTGCCAAAGCCGGTCGAACCCCGGAAGTTGGGGCTCAATACGGCGTAGCCGCGGTCGGCGAGCCATTGGTGATAGGGGTTGTAGCCCCAGTAGTCCCGCGCCCAAGGGCCGCCGTGGACAAACAGCACCATCGGAAGGTTCTTGCCGTCCGATCCCTCGGGAACCGTGAGATACGAGGGCATCGTCAGGCCATCTCGCGTAGGGATCTCTACGCCCTTCATGGACGTCAGCGCCGCGCCCTCAAGTGCGGGCCACGTAGTGAACAGGAAGGTCCCTTGCTGATTGGGGCGATCCCATAACCAGTATCGAGGTGGCCCATTGTCGCGGTTGTAGGCGACGATCCATTTGGAGTTGTCCTTGGTGCGGCTGGCGATACCGAAGTCGCCCTGATCGAGTTTCTTCAGGGCTTCGATGTCTTTGGCGATGACCTCGTCAAGAATGTGCCACTCGGGCTTGAGGTAATTGACCGTGATGGCCTCGGGCTCATAGGTGTCCGGGTTGACGATGCCGCCGGATACATCAGCCTTGTCAGATTCGAACACGACATGCGGCGATTCGGCGCCGCCCTGGCGAGGCTCCCACCACACGAGCGCAGCCTTGTCTCGACCAAGCGAGGAGGCGCCGTACAACTTGGTGCCATCCTTTGAGAATCCTGACACGTTGGTCGTCATCATCTCGTCCGACGGGATGGTCATGAAGTGGTACCACTCCTTGCCATTAAGATCTCTCATCTCCATGATGAGCGCGCCGTCATCGTCCATGCTCGCGCGGCCCCGGACGTTCCAATCGTCGTCCAAAGTGAATCCGAGATACCCATCATTCTCCTGAACCAGTGTCCGCTCGCCGGTGCGGGTATTGACGCGATAGACATTCATGAACTGCGGATTCACATCATTCATATTGACGATGACTTCGTCCGGTCGGTCGCGTGAGGTGTCTGCAATACTTGCTCGCGCACCATCGACTGGTGTCAAATCGCGAATCTTGGCATCGTCGATGTCCACCGAAAAGACGTGGTAATTTTCGTCACCACCCTTGTCTTTGGTGAAAAGCAATTGCTCTCCATTCCATGCCCAGTGAAGGCTGCCGATTGGCCGATCGGTGTATGTGGTCAGTGAACGCGCGTCTCCCCCATCGAGCGGCTGCACCCATGCATTCATCACGCCGTCAACCGGCGCGCGGAAGGAGAGCATCGTGCCATCAGGGCTGATCTGCACGGAGGATCGCTCCGGGTTGCCAAAGAGCACTTCGCGAGGAATGAGATTGGCTGTCGGCACGGGGGCAGCGGCCTCGTCGGCCGTGGCCGCAATCGCAGTGAGCATCATGGTTTCAAACAACATGGGGCCGGACTCCTCTTCATTGGTGCTGGGCATGTGTTGGGTCATGTGGAACCGCACATTGTGACCGAAATCGCAGAAACGTGCGATGTGGGCCAACCGAAACGGTGCTTCACTGGTCCCCTTGTTCGGATTCGCCCCTTTCAACCAGACCCGATCTAGTGGGCCACAGGACACTCGCCAGCGGCCGCCTTGGCCTGATCAATGCCAAATGGAGCGATCCAGAGTTGGCTGCCGTCGCCGCCCTGCTGGCTGGTCCAGATCATGAGTGTGCCTTCGGCGTTGAATGCAGGAAGGCCGTCGAAGCCGGCAATCTCGGTGATGCGGCGCTTTCCGGTGCCGTAGCGGGCCGGTTTGCCCACGCCACCGCCTTTCTGGGCCTGAACCTCATACACCTCGTAGTTGTCATGCCCGGCTTCGCTTGTCGCATACACAAGACGGCTGTTGTCGGGATGCCAGAAAGGCGCCCAATTCACGTGTTCGTTGTTGGTGAGTTGGATCTCTTCATCGAGTCCGATCATCGTCCCGGCATCATTGAAGGCGAGTTCGCCCACAAACACCTGCAGCAGGTTGTCGCCGTTGCGGTCGGAGCGGTAGGTGATGCGTTTACCGTCTGGCGAGAAAAAGGGGCCGCCGTCGTATCCGGGGGCGCCGACGACGAGGTGCCGCTCGCCGGTCTTCATGTCGCGGATGTAGATGTCGCCATCGCCTGTTTCGTGTGAGGTGTACAGCAGATGTCTTCCATCTGGACTGATGGAGCACTCTGCTTGATAGAAATCGGTATCACCTTCAAGCGGCGTCAGCGTGGGGGGGAATTCGCCATCAATACGGGTTTCCACGATTCGCATTCGTGGCGGATAGGACCATTTGTACTTGCCGCTTCCCCGCTGGTATCCCGGCACATCACCACCACCGGGCTCGGTCACGGTACTCGCGAAGATCACCTTCCGGGGGTCGGTTGGGTGGAACCAGCCACAGGTGTTTGCGGAGCCATCTGGCGTGAGTTTGCGAATATTGTCCATCCGCCACGAGCCATTCTGATGGTGGAGATCTCCGAGATACATCGCGTAGATCTCCTCGGGCTCCTCGCCCTCGGCAGGCACTTCCACCGCCTGAAAGATCACCTTCGCGCCGTCTGGAGAGATATACGACTCACCGGCCTTCACGAACTGATCGCCGAAGGTCAGTTGTACGGGCACGCCGAGTGCGCCACCAGCAGCGGATGACGAAGCCGCCGCGTGAGCAGTCCCGCCACCTTGGTGCGAATACTCTTGGGCTACAGGATCGGGGCAGATCAGGGCAAGAATAATGGCGATGGTGTACATGTCCGACTCCTCAGAGAGAACAGGGCATTCTATCTGACACGACCACGGTAGGATGATGCCGTGGATCCGGTTTCACTGATTATCGGGGTGCTCATCGGGGCCGTCATTGGCTCGGTGGTCATGTACGTGGCCCGCCGTGGTGGAGGCGGTGGCGAAGCCATCCGCACCTCGGTGGAAGCAAAGATGATCGAAGCCGACCGCGACTCGATTCGGGTTGAACTCGAAGCCGAGCGGGAGGCCCGGCAGGAGGCCGATCGAAAGGTAGCGACGCTCACCGAGCGGGAGCAGAATCTCAACAAGCAGTTCGAGCAGCAGAGGGCAAGCATCGAAGAGATGCGGAAGCAGTTGCTTGAGACCTTCGATGCCTCCAGCCGCAAGGCGCTACAGGACAACAGTGAGCGGTTCCTGCAACAGACCGTCGAGCGGCTCAAGCCGCTTCGCGAACAACTCGAACAGCAGAACAAGTTCGTTCGCGAACTGGAGAAGTCCCGCGCCGAAGCCTACGGCGACATGGGCAAAGCCATCGCACAGATGATGGAGACGCACAAGGATCTGCGGAGCGAAACGAGCAGACTCACCACTGCCCTGCGAAGGCCCGATCAGCGTGGCAAGTGGGGCGAAGTACAACTGCGACGCGTCGTCGAACTCGCTGGCATGACCGAACACTGTGATTTTGTCGAGCAACCGACTATCCACGGCGATGAGTCGAGCCAACGGCCCGATCTGATCGTGAACTTGCCGGGAGGCGGTCGGATCGTGGTAGATGCCAAGACGCCACTCGATGCGTATCTCGACGCCATCGATGATGAAACGACCCGAGATGTCCGACGAGCCGCGCATGCCGATGCGATGCAGGGGCATTGGAAAACACTTGCAAAGAAGTCCTACTGGGAGAAGGTCGCCGGATCACCCGACCTTGTGGTGATGTTCATTCCGGTCGAGTCGGCACTCATGGCGGCGATGGATCTCAAACCGACCATGCACGCCGACGCAATGGCTGAACATGTACTGATTGCCACCCCCACCCTGCTGGTTGGGCTTCTGCGATCGATTGCGTTCGGTTGGAGGCAGGAAGCACTTGCCGAAAACGCGCGTGAGATTGCTGCCGTTGGCAAGGAGTTGTATGAACGGCTCAGTACGTTCGTCAACCATCATGCGACCGTCGGGAAGCGTCTTGAGAGTGCGGTCAAGGCCTACAACGAGTCCGTCGGCTCACTTGAGCGACGGCTGCTCGTATCGGGGCGGCGGCTACACGAACTCGGTGTACAAGGCGAGGAGATCGAACAAATCACTCCGGTCACGCTCGCGCCACAACTGCCGGCATCGGCGGTCGAGCCAAGCCCTTCGGACGCGTGAACCTCGGCTTGCTCAGGAGGCAAGCATCGATTCGAGCTTCGCTCGCAGCACCGTAATCACTGACTCGGTGTCATGTTCAGCGATCTGAATCGCCCACTCGCCCTTCTCGCGTCGCTTCTCAAGCGTGGCGACGTCATCGAGACCATCGTGCCAATTGTCGATCTGGTCGGCGAGTTTGATCGCACGCGCTTGCCACGGACCATCGGCGAGTTGCTTGACATAGGCGGGCTCGCGAATGTCCTCTCGCAGCCGCATGTCCTTGGTCATGAGCGCCACCCAATCCGCGACGTCTTCGCCACAGGCTTCGAGAATGTCGTCGTAGTCAATGGGGCTGTCTTCGATGACGTCGTGCAGGAATCCTGCGGCCATGAGTGATTCGTCCCCACCGGCTGAGCCAAGGAGCACCGCCACCCTTGCCGGGTGCTGGATGTACGGCGTCCCATTCTTGCGAGCCTGCCCCTCATGGGCCTCTGCCGCCATTGCCGCAGCGCGGCAGACGAGTCCCCAGTCTCCATCGAATTGATGCATCAGATGACCCACCCTTCACCTGGCGTCAGCACCCGCACTTCCGCGGAAGCGGGCTTGAAGTCGGCGACATCGACATGAATCGGTGGCCACGTGTCGTAGTGAATGGGTACGACAACCGGCGCGCCGATCAAGTCGGCGGCTCGCGAGGCAAGGCCCGGTCCCATGGTGAATCGATCCCCGATCGGAATGAGCGCTACATCCGGCTTGTAGATCTCGCCGATCAGAGCCATGTCGCTGAACAGCCCTGTATCACCACAGTGGTAGATGGTCTTGCCGCCGATGCGCAGGATCAGTCCACACGGCATGCCCATGTACCGCCCCTGATACGACGAAGAATGGAAAGCCTGCGTAAAGGCGATCCAGTTGCCGCTGCCAAGATCGATGCAGCCACCCGGATTTCCCGGCTCAACCAGTTCGTGACCCTGCTCCTGCACGAAGTTCGTGATCTCGAATGCGCCAATCACCGGAGCGGCGTTGGCTTTGGCAATCTCGATGGTGTCACCGAAGTGGTCTTCATGACCATGAGTGAGCGCCACATGGGTACATCTCACGTCGCCCGCTGCCATGGGCGCCATTGGATTGCCACTGAGGAAAGGATCGACGGCGATGGTCATCTCGCCATCGCTCATCAGGAATCCACTGTGTCCAAGCCATGTCAAATCAAGCGTCATGTCCTGCTCCTTGGCACCCAATTCCCGGGAAGATACCGGAATCACCAGGTCCGTCCCGCTCGGATTCCAACTGGCCAACAAACAGTTCGGGTCTCCGAGCCCCAAGCACGTTTCAGGTCAGACTCAATCACCGCAATCGCGTCGCCGTCTCCTCGCTCAGCCACCACATCGACGGCAGACCACGTTCGCAGATATCCCAACATGCCATCGACCGTCCAGCTCGCCTGGTAGTCAGGCACCTCCACATCCAGCGCTTTGAATGGAAAGGATAGATCCGTATAACGCGTGTCGATGTGCTCGCGACCAGCATCCCAGCATCCCTTGAGCACATCGAAGTACAGATGATCTATGACGGCATCAACCTCCGTACTCACGCGTGGTCGGTCGTAGCACCAAAGTGCCACAACGGCATCGGGTGCCGCCACCCGACGTGCCTCTTCGACAAAGACGCTCATGTTGAACCAGTGTGACGCCTGCGCGACGGCGATGAGATCCGCCTTCCCATCACCAAGTGAACACCGTGACGCATCTCCCACTTCGAATCGGACTCCTTTGATCGCCGGTGCCTGTGCAATGGCTGCTGGTGCTGGATCAGTCGCGAGTACCGAATCGAACGCACTGGCAAGAAACGGTGTTACCTGCCCACTGCCGCACCCGGGTTCCCAAACCTGCTCGTGATTTCGGCACAACGAAGCGATCTTGCGGATGAGCTCCGGTGGACAACTGGGGCGATATGCAGCGTATCCCTCAGCCACACGATCGAATCGCTCGTGGATGCGTTCGGACATCAATCCAACCTGACCCGCAACCAATCGTGAAGATCTCGAAGCGACGAGAACACTGGTTCATCCGAATCGACGATGTCGGCGATGTTGCGGCCTTGGTCGCCTTCGAGTTGTACACCGATAAACGGTATCCCTGCGGCAATAGCGGCATCTCGATCAAATCTCGTGTCGCCCACCATCCAAGCGGATCCCCCGCCCAGATGATCAACCGCCTCCCGAAGCGGCGATGGATCGGGCTTGAGCGGCCTGTGTGATTCAGCGCCAAGCAACCCATCCAGATGCCTGTCGATGCCAAGTGACTTCACGATCTGCGCCGCAAACGAAGTTGGCTTGTTCGTCACGATGGCAACCTTGATCGGCGATGCTGCCAGCCACGAGAGCATGTCTTCTCCGCCATCAAACACGCTTGTGTGCTGCGCGCAGCATCTACGGTAATGACCACGAAACACTCTGATGGACTCCTCGTGGTCACCTGGATCTGCCACGCCATCGTCGTCATCGGTCAGCGCCCGGTGCATGAGCGTCGAAAGCCCGCGACCCACCCAACTGCGCACCCGCGCGACCGGCACCTCCGGCATTCCAAACGACGTACGCATGGCGTTGACTGCTGTGGCAATGTCTGGAACCGAGTCAATGAGCGTGCCGTCGAGATCAAAGAGCACGATGTCCGGCAATCGCGTGTTCATCCGTCACCCTCAATGCTCGAAAATGCGCCCATCGCGGCACCTTCCCCCATGATGGACCGCTGCCGCACTGAACTGATGAAGACCAGCAGCATGCCGCCAGCGCAGATCCAGAACCACATTTGCGGCTCGTTGCCGATCACGGGCGCCAATACTGCAAACGCAAGGGCTGAGCCGCCCATGGCCAGATAGGTCATGAAGTTCGCTGTGCCAACGGTTCTCGCCCGAAACGAGGGGACGGGCATGTGCTGCAGCATCGCAAGAATCGGAACGACGTAGAAGCCTGCAAAGACGCCGAGAACTGCAAGCAGGATGATCACTCGAAGCCATGTCGATGGCACAACGGCGAGCAACACAAAGGACACGGTCATACCCAATGCGCCAATCGGAACAAGGCCCGCGCGGATGCCGTCCCTCGATACGAACCCGGCAACGAGCCCTCCGATGCCAATACCAAGACCGGGCGCGGCCAACATGGCACCAGCGGCTGTGTCGGTGAGTTCCAACAGGCCCCGAAACTGCGGAATGATGGTAATAACGAGCGAGCCGACGGCATAGAACCAACACCACGCCAAGGTTGTGTTCATCAGCGGCGTGCCACGAATCCGCGACAGAACCCGGGTGTGCGCGGTGAATGTCCGAAACGACAATTGCAATTCGGGATCCGCTGGGGGAATCTTGGGAATCGCCAGCGAACTCAGCAGCCCGATGACAGCGACGCCAATCATCGTGAGTCCAAGTATCACTGGCCCGATTCCAAGCAAATATCCAGCAACGGCCATACCCAGAATGATGGCGATGTTGGTGAGCAGGCTGAGCAATCCGTTCGCCCACGCCAATCGCTCGACTGCGACCAGATCCGGCACCGATCCGTACTTGGCCGGGCTGAAGAAGGCACTTTGCGCCGCAAGCAGTATGAAGAAGCCGCTGGTCACCCACATGCTTTGCATCCAAAGACCGGCTGTGACGCCTGCTGCGAGAAAGACCTCGGCGATTCGGGTCCACACGATGATGCTGCGTTTGCTGCGGCGGTCGGCGAGTTGACCGGTCACGCCAAGCAGCAGAATGAAAGGCAGATAGAGCATGACTGTGATCCAGCCGGTACCGCCCTCGCCCAGTTCGCCGCCCCACATGCCGCCAGCAGCCACACTGAGCAGTAGGCCGCCACGAAGCAGGTTGTCGTTGATGGCGCCGCACGACATCGTGGTAAGCAGCGCGATGAAGCCAGCACGGGCGGGGGGCGAATTGTGCTTGGCTGCTGGGTCCATGAAGGCGCAGCATACTTCGCCCGCACAACCCGAACGGTGTCGACGGCAAGAAGGTGTTCTTTCCATTCCGCCTTGGAATGCGGTGATGAGAATAAGACAATCGTGCATACAACCTTCGGCCACGATCGCCGAATACAACTCAACAGGAGGTGTCCATGGCCGACATCACAGCGGCATCGAATAACGCCATCCCAACGGCTTATGAAGTGGCATTTGACCGCACGGTCATGAAACTCAGTGAAACACTTCAAAGCAGAATCCGCAGATGCAGGGCCATTTTGGTGCGATCCCGCCCGATGATTCAGTTGGGCGGACTGTGTATCCAGACGGAAATCGAAACGCTGTTCGAGCAGGCGCAACCGTGCGTATGGCGGTTTCGGTCACAGTCGGTTCACATCATCGGGCATGCGTCCCATGACGAAACACGCGCTGTGCGGAAGTGGGGCGCCGATCGGCGGCGACGGTTCGTCGATCCAGATGGGCCGCGGATGTTGCCTGTGCTCGAGACGCTGAAGAGTGTGCTTGAATCCGGACGGGAAGGGCGGGATTTTGTGTTATTGGGGCGGGTACCCGTATTGGTTGGGTGATGAGGGCCGGCCGGCTGAGCAGAAGAGCAGCACGCCAATGGCAGGCTCTGTGCGACGAGCGATGCTCGCCGCACTGGGCTCGGTGGGACTCGAACCCACACGTTCCTTTGGAACTGCGGCTTTTAAGGCCGCTGCGTCTGCCAATTCCGCCACGAGCCCACGGCAGTGTACGGGTGGATATGCTTCTTCGTCAGTCATAAGGAATCCACCCCCATGCGTCTTCCTGCCCTTGTCGTGCTCGCGAGCATCGCCACCCCATCGTTGGTCACCGCTCAAAACGCCCCCACACCGGGTCCCGCCGGCACCCCGCCTGCAGCCAAGGTCTCTCCTGAAGCAGCCCCGATACTCGATCGAAGCCTCGCGTGGTATGCCAACCTGACGGGTGCCTCGACGGTACTGGTACAGAAAATGGAAATGCCGGGCATGCCTGCCATGGAAACCAGAACGAAGGTTGTGGTGCTCAAGCCGAACCGTTTCTCCATTTCCGAAGAAGGGCCCGCTGCCGGTGGAATGAGCATGATGTCGCCACCCGAACTCATCTCGGATGGCACGACGTTCTGGCAAGCCATGCCTGCCATGCAGATGTGGTCCCAAAGTGATGCGCCGAAAACGCTCGATGTCGACGAAACGCCCGCACTGGAAATGGCCGGACCTGCGACATTTGTGTTGGAGATGCTCGGCCCGAACGCCAGAGCAGGCATTCTTGAGGAGTTCAAATCGGTCGACTACGCGGGCAAGTCAGGCGAAGATGATCTGCTTCGCTTCACCACTGCCAGCAGCGAATTCATGCCCGCCATGCCAATCACGTTGACCATTGGCCCAGCCAAGGCACCGTGGATCAAGAAACTATCGATTGCCATCCCCGAAGGCCAAGGCCCCCCCGGAACGCCGCAAGAAATGGTGGTGGAATTCTCGCAGTGGGCCACCGTGAAGGACACCGACGAGGCCAAAGCCGCCTTCGCATTCACACCCAAGCCGGATTGGAAAAAGGTTGATGATCTCATGGAAGCCTTGATGGCCGACATGGGTGGTGGGCCAGAAGCCGCTCCCACTCACCAAACACCTCATCCCACCATAGGCAAGCCGGCCCCCGACTTCACCCTCAAGAGCATCGACGGCAAGGATGTATCGCTGAAGGGTCTCAAAGGCAAAATTGTCATTCTTGATTTCTGGGCTACGTGGTG
>DOVP01000067.1:2295-5369 GCA_003520025.1 Phycisphaerales bacterium | reverse complement strand
TCGGCGCCAGACGTCGGGTGGTTCGCCTACGCGCCGCTGACCGAACGGACCTTCTCCCGCGGACACAGCACGGACTACTGGATTCTGGGGGTCTTCGTCGCGAGCCTCGGCAGCACGATGACGGCCATCAATCTCATCGCCACGATTCTGGGCATGCGGTGTCGGGGCATGACGCTGATGAAGATGCCGCTACTGGCTTGGATGATATTGGTGGATTGCTTCATTGTCGTGATCTGCCTCCCTCCGCTAGCGGCGGCCCAGATCATGCTGATCTTCGACCGGCTGCTCGGAGCCCATTTCTTCGACGCGCAGGCTGGAGGCTCTGCGCTGCTCTGGCAGAACATGTTCTGGTTCTTCGGGCATCCCGAGGTCTATATTCTGATCCTGCCGGGCTTTGCCTTCGTCAGTGAGATCGTGCCGGTGTTCAGCCGCAAGGTCATCTTCGGCTACCCGCTCATGGTCGCCGCGAGCGTCTCCATCGGATTCATCAGTCTTGGCGTCTGGGCCCATCACATGTTCGCCGTGGGATTGAGCCCGATGCTCAATGCCATCTTCATGGGTTCGACCATGCTGGTCGGCGTACCGACCGGCATCAAGATGTTCAACTGGACCGCCACGATGATCGGCGGCAAAATTCGATTCGATACTCCGATGCTCTACAGCACGGGCTTCCTGTGTCAGTTCCTGCTCGCCGGCCTCACCGGCATCTGGCTGGCGACGGTGCCCTTTGACTGGGCGGCGAGCGACTCATACTTCGTTGTCGGTCACTTCCACTACGTACTCTTCGGCGGACTGCTCTTCGCAATCTTCGCCGCAATCTTCTACTGGTTCCCGAAGGTCACCGGCCGGATGATGAACGAGTCGCTCGGCAAGTGGCAATTCTGGATTCTCATCATCGGATTCAACCTGACATTCGGCCCGATGCATGTCTCCGGCTTGCTCGGGATGCCACGACGCGTCTACACCTATGAGGCCGATCGGGGATGGGAGATCTGGAATCTCATCTCATCGCTCGGCGTCATCATTCAACTCGTCGGATTTGCCCTCTTCGCCATGAATCTGCTGTACTCGATCTTCAAGGGGCGCCGCGCGGGCGATGATCCGTGGGATGCGTGGACGCTCGAATGGTCCACCACCTCCCCACCGCCCGCCTACAACTTCGCCGATGACCCGGTTGTGCACAGTCGCCGCCCATTGTGGGACCTGAAGCATCCCGAAGACCCCGATTGGAAGTACGAATGACCACGGCGCCAACCAACACATTGACGCCCCCGCCAGCACTGCCGCAAGATGGTCTGATGAACGGCAAGATCGGCGTCCTGCTGATGATCGCCTCTGAGATCGCCTTCTTCGGAACGCTCATCTCGGCCTACCTGTTCTATATCGGCCGCGACATCAATGGCCCCTATCCTCAGGACGTTCTGGAGGTCTCGGTAGCACCGTTCAAAGTGCTCTTCAACAGCATCTTCCTGCTGATCAGCAGTGTCTGGATCGTGCTGGCGATCAAAGCGATGCGGAGAGGCAATATGGGCGCCTTCATCTTCTGGTGGGCGCTCACCGCCATATGCGGCGCTGAATTCCTCGTCGGAACAGGCATGGAGTGGTACGGACTCATCGTCGACGAGGGCGTCTGGATGGGTACCAACCTCTTCGGCAGTTGCTTCTACACACTGGTCGGCTTCCACGCCTTCCATGTCACCATGGGGCTGATCGTTCTGACGCTGATACTGATACTCGCCCTGCTCGGGAAGGTACACCCACAAAACGTCGAGAAGGTCGATCTGGTGAGTTGGTACTGGCATTTCGTCGACGGCATCTGGGTCGCCGTCTTCTTCGTGGTCTACATCTTCGGAAACTGGCCGATCACATGAACGATACGAATCCAACAGATCGGCAGCACACTGGCGGCATCGAACTGCCCCAGTCGACCGCATCCCCCATGGTGGCGGCCTTCGGCATGACACTCATGGCAGCCGGGCTCGTGACCAACTGGGTCGTGGCTGCCGCCGGCCTGCTCATCATGATGGTGGGCGTCGTGGTGTGGTTCCGTCAGAGCAACCCGGACTCCAAAGAGATACTAATGCCACTGGAACGCGAAGGTCCGGATCCAATCCTGCCCCGACCAGCCAAGGTGGCGCATCTGATCGCGGATACCGAACACCGCGCCCGCATTCCGATGGAGATTCATCCCTACTCCGCCGGAATCTGGGGGGGACTGATCGGCGGCGTGGTCATGGCGGCCTTTGCCTCCCTTTGGGGCCTGATCGCTCACGGAAGCCTGTGGTACACGGTCAACCTGCTCGCTGGAACGATACTCAGTGGCTACAGCGAAATGAGCATGGAACAGTTGTCGGCATTCCATACCGAGGGGCTGGTTGTCGGCATCGTGATCCAGATCGTGATGTCGCTCGCAGTCGGGGTCCTGTATGGCGTGACCCTCCCGCTGATTCCTCGATTCCAACTCCTGTTCTCGGCCATCGTGGTCCCACTCATCTGGTCCGGGCTTACGTGGGCCTCGATCTCCGTCGTAAACCCCGCACTCGGCGAGCACATCGAATGGATCTGGTTTGTCGCCTCGCAGATCGTCTACGGACTGGTCGCAGGCTGGTACATCATTCGAACCGAGAAGGTCAAGACAATGCAGAACTGGCACTATCTGGAACGCCTCGGCATCGAAACGTCAGGCGCTCACGAGATGGGAGGCAAGGAATGATTCACCGCACATTCCTCGTCACTGCGATCGCATTGGCGACTGGCTGCGATTGGATGCCGGGCAAGCCGACGGCGCCGCAGACCGAACGTGGAAACTCCGAAGCCATCCACGGGTTTGTGAATCTCTGGGGAACGAACTGCCAAGGATGCCACGGGGCTGAAGGTACATGGGGTGCTGCGAGACCTCTGAACGACCCGCTCTACCAATCGCTCGTCACGGACGAGTGGCTGAGGACGACCGTATCCGACGGCATCAACGGTACGCTCATGCCACCGCATTCGATTTCCAACGGCGGACGGCTGACCGATGAGCAGATCCAAGAAATCGTCTCGGGCATGCGATCAAACTGGACCGGCTCGCC
>DOVP01000067.1:0-1972 GCA_003520025.1 Phycisphaerales bacterium | reverse complement strand
CGCCGCCGCCCTATGCCGCGAAGTCACCCGCCATCATCAACGTCGGGCCGACCACTGGCGACCCTGTCAAGGGCCTCGCGACCTTCAATACCTGGTGCAGCCCCTGCCACGGCGAGAACGGAGTGGGTGCCATAGCCGGAAGCCCCATCGACAGTTCGTTCCTCGCGCTCGCGAGCGACCAGATGATTCGGGCGACCATCGTCTGCGGCCGACCCGATGTGGGCATGCCCGACTGGCAGGGCAACCTACATGGCGAACAAGTCCCACAGCGTGAGGGACTCTCGCCACTCACCAATACACAGATCGAGGACCTCATGGCCTGGATCACATCCCACCGGGTTGAATTCCCTGGGCAGCCCTACCCACCGGGCGGCAACCAGTCACCCGGCTTCTAGCGAGTACACCGAATATGGGCGAGAACTTCGACTACAAGACAGCGCCGGACCCCGAGATGATGGGTGACCCATCGGGCCCCGAGCCATCACGGCGTGGCTTCCTCTTCTGGCTTGGCGCCTCCATCAATGCCGTCGTGGGCATCCTGATCGCTGTACCCGTCGTCGGATACATCATCAGCCCTTGGAAGTCCGGCGGATGGCAGAAGTGGACCAGCCTCGGTTCGACGGATCTCTTCCCAAAGGGAGAGACCCGCCCAGCCTCCTACACCAACCCATTCCGCACACCATGGGACGGATATACCGCCGAGACACCCTGTTATGTGCGACACACAGATACCGGTGAGTTCGTCGTGTTTGCGATCAACTGCACCCACCTCGGCTGCCCGGTGAGATGGTTCCCCGAGTCGAATTTGTACATGTGCCCATGCCACGGAGGTGTGTACTACGAGGACGGATCGCACGCCGCCGGCCCGCCGCCCCGCGGTCTCTACGCCTATGAAACACGAATCAAGAAAGGCCAGTTGCAGGTGAAAGCCGGTCGCCTGCCGACGCTCCAGCAATCCGCATGAAAAACGCCTTGCTCAATTGGTTCGAATCGCGGCTGCACCTTGCCGAGGTAATAGGCCCGAGTATCACCCACCCGGTGCCCCGCAGCGCCAAGTGGTGGTACGTCTTCGGCTCCATGACGCTGGTGCTGTTCATCTGCCAGATCGTCACGGGAATCTGCCTGTCGCTCATGTACGTACCGTCGGCCGATCAGGCGTTCGCGTCGCTGAACTACATCACGTTCCAAGCCGAGATGGGCTGGTTCCTGCGGGCGATGCATGTCTGGGGATCGCACCTGATGGTCGGCTTCATGACCATCCACATGATTCAGGTCTTCTTGTTCGGCGCCTACAAGTACCCACGCGAACTGACGTGGATCTGCGGCGTGCTCCTGTTTGTATGCACACTCGGAATGGCCTTCACCGGCCAGGTACTCCGCTGGGACCAAGACTCCTACTGGGGACTCGGCGTCGGCATGTCGATGGCGGGCCGCATCCCATGGATCGGACCGAGCCTCGTGCACTTCATTCTCGGCGGCGCGATCATCGGGGGCGAAGCGCTCAGCAGGTTCTTCACCCTGCATGTCTTCATCCTGCCAGCCACGCTCATCGGGCTGATTGGTATCCACCTGCTGCTGGTCATTAAGAAGGGCATCAACGAGAAGCCAACGCCGGGCGTGCTGGTAGACAAGGCCACCTACGAAGCCAAGTACCACGAACTCGTCGAGAAGCGAGGCATGCCCTTCTTCCCCAACGCCGCCGGACGGGACATGATCGCAACCGGCCTGACGCTCGGGCTGATGTTCTTCCTTGCGATGATGTTCGGTCCAAGTGGGCCAGCCGGTGAGCCGAACCCGACCTTCATCGACACCGCTCCGAGGCCGGATTTCTACTTCCAGTCGATATTCGCAGTGCTCGCCCTGCTGCCGCCCTATATGGAAACCTTCCTGATCATCGGGTTCCCGATACTCGCTGGCGCAACACTCATCCTGCTGCCCTTCCTCTCCGGCGGCGGCGAGAAGCATTGGCGCC
>DOVP01000219.1 GCA_003520025.1 Phycisphaerales bacterium | reverse complement strand
GGATCGAGTTGGCACATCGAACGCAGTTGATCGGCAAGCTCGGCATCGATCTCAGCGGCAACATCCAAGTACTGGTCGACAAAGGCGGCTCGATTCATCGTCGGGCGGGATCTGCTCTGCTTGGTATCAGCCTGCAGCGGGCCACCCGCATGAAGGACCAGTGCAGTCACGATCACGAACCCAACCCAGCAGAGTCCGAAAGAGTGCCGTGAAAAGCGTGTCATCGTGGTTCGCTCGTTCATCCGTCAATCCTCGCAACAACCCGGACCGAGTCCAACTCGTTCTCGATGGTTTCCATATCGGTCTGCCCCGGCGAGAGCACCATGCGGGAACCGGCTCCGTGGTGCATCGCCCACACGACTTCCTCAAGATCGGTCAGCGCATCGGCATAATTCAGGTCGCTGACCTGTTGTAGACCCCGGAAACGGGTCAAAGCGGCATCCTCCATGGCACCACCCGATTCGATCTCAACCGATGGACTGACCAAGGCCAGCGAGCGAACCTCAGGAGAAGGTTGACGGCCAGCAAGCCAGAAGGCGGCCACAACAGCGAGCAACACGCTGGCGGCTATGGCAAGGCGGGCGAGGGGGCGTCGGAACCGCAGAATGGCAGGAGTCTCGCCGCGACCGGCTCTCAGGCTTTGGAGGCTGGCCTCTGCCACTCGCTCGACAAGGCCCTCGGGGACCTCCCGAGGTGCCGTCTGCTTGAGCGCGGCGTCAATGGCCTCATCGACCGCGTCGCAACGCGGATCGATCGGGTCATCTTGAGAATTCTGGGAGGGCCAAGGTCCTGTGTCTGTCATGGTTTATCTCCAACGTCGATGGTCGATGGACATTGCATCAATCAGCAGCCCCGACTGGCAAAATCTTCGGCAATTTCGTCGCCCAAGGCCTCTCGAAGCCGTTTGATGGCTCGAAAGTGCCTCGCGAGCACGGTGCCGAGCGGATGCTCCAGTTGCTCGGCGATTTGTTTGAAACTGAGCCCCGCCACGTGCCGCAGGTGCAGCACCTGCTGATCGGCCTCGGCGAGGTCCGCAACAGCCGCCCAGAGGGCCTCGGCCATGTCGGCATCGATCTTCTCGTGCCGGGACCGGTCCTCCCGCCCGGTTTTGGCCACAGGACGCAAAACCTCCCCCGCCACGGGAATCGCCTGCCGCTTCCGCCGCCGCATTTCATCCCGCAGCCGATTCATGGCGATTCGAAAAATCCACGACTCGAACTTGCCCTGCTCCACGTAGTTCTGGAGTTTGGCGGCCACGGTGCAGAAACTGGACTGCGTGATCTCCTCAGCGAGGTCGTGATCGTGGCAATTGGACACCAGCAGCGCATGCACTCGAGGGGCGTATTCGGCCACGATCGCCCGCCAGGCTGCATCGTCGCCGGCAACGGCCTGCTCGATCAACGTCTTGGCGTGTTCTGAATCCAGCGGTTTCCTCTCAATCGATCAGGTCAACCAGCCACGCCGCCGCTCCACCTGCCTTCAACTCTACAATCGGTTCCTCACATGATGACACTCCTGCTCGCTTCCGACGGAATCACCGATCCCCCTACCTTGCTTCTGGCGCTCGTGCTGCTGGTGGGCGGGCTGGCCCTGCTGCTTGTTGGGGCCCACTTTCTTGTGGATCGGGCCACTGCAGTGGCCCATCGACTCGGCGTATCACCGCTCGCGATCGGCCTGACGGTCATCGCCTTCGGAACCAGCGCCCCGGAACTTGCCCTCAACGTGGTGGCGGCCGCCTCAAGCGAAGCCGGCGCCAAACTGGCCTTTGGGAATGTCGTGGGATCGAATATCGCCAATATTGGACTCGTGCTGGCCGTGGCATGTCTGGTACATCCCGTTGTCGCCCACAAAAGCATCCGCTACGTGTATTGGCCCCTGCTGGTCGCCACGGAGGTACTGCTACTGGTACTTGCCGGATCAAGTCACGAGATCAACTGGGTGGATGGAATCGTGCTGCTTGCAAGCCTTCCACTGGCCCTGTTCATTCTGCATCGGCTCGCCGGCAGCAACGCCAGCAGCGGTGTCGATGCCGTGCATGAAGAACTTCCATCGGCCAATCTGACCACGGTCGGAATGCTCATTCTCGGCATCATCATGCTGCTCGCCGGCGCCAAACTGGCCGAGTGGGGGGCCATCGATATCGCTCGCCGGGCCGGCTTGTCCGAGGCCGTCATCGGACTGACCGTTGTCGCTGTAGCGACAAGTCTTCCTGAGAGTTTCGCCGCCATTGTCGCGGCACAGAAGAGGCAGTTTGACCTTGCGATGGGAACCATCATCGGATCCAACCTGTTCAACATCCTCAGCGTACTGGCCATCACATCGCTCGTTCGCCCCATTCCTATTCCCCATCATGTGGGGTGGGACTCCCTGATTCTGATGTTTCTCTTCACATTGGCGATCGGTGGAATCTACGTCAAGAAGAGCAGAATCTACGTGAGGTTCTTCGGGGAGTCTGGCGGTGGCAGCGGAGGTGGCGGCGTTGTCTTGGGACGCTTGTGGGGCGGAGTTGTGCTCGCCCTGTGGATCGCCGTCATGGTGTATTACGTCACAGTGGGCGGGTAGCCGGAAGTTATGCCGGGGTCTTGATCACTCAGATCGGCAAGTCGCCATCATCAGCCACGGGCGGAACTGGCGGCTGGCCCCAAGAGGCACCGCCCCCCGGCTGGACCGCATCGACATATTCACGGAAGCGGGTGGAGCGAGAATCCCAATTCAGTTTGATCGTTCCGGTCGGGCCGTTCCGCTGCTTGGTCAGGATGAGTTCGGCAAGATTGACCTTGTCGGGATTCTCCTCCCGCCACTCCTCGTCACGGTGGTAGTACGACTCACGGTGGAGCATCATGACGACATCGGCATCCTGCTCAATGGACCCCGACTCGCGAAGATCGCTCATCCGTGGACGATGCCCCTCCCGCTGCTCAGCGGCGCGGTTGAGCTGGCTCAGACAGATCACGGGGATTTCCAACTCACGCGCAAGCGCCTTGACGCCGCGGCTGATCTCGCTGACCTCCTGCTGCCGCGACTCAGTGCGGTGACCGGAGGTCATGAGTTGCAGATAGTCGATGACAACAGCCTGAATCCCGTGCTGCTGCTTCATTCGCCTGGCTTTGGCCCGAAGCTGTAGCAGTGTCAGTCCCGGCGTGTCGTCGATAAACATGGGCGCCGACCGCAATTCGTCGCAGGCCGCAAAGAGGGCCCGGAATTCGGATGAGCGGAGGGCGTTGCGGCGCATTCGGTCGCCATCAACACCCGAACGGCTCGCGAGCACTCGCTGCACCAATTGAGCGGAAGACATCTCCAGACTGAAGACACCGACTGGCTCGCCGCGGCTGGCCACGTGCTCGGCGATATTGAGCGCGAAAGCCGTCTTGCCCATGGAAGGTCGGGCCGCGAGGATGATGAGTTCGCCCCGCTGAAAGCCGCCAGTCAAGACATCAAGGTCACCGAAGCCTGAACCCACGCCAGTCAGCGGCTGTCCATCCGAGGCTTCGAGCCGCTCGATGGCCTCGCGGATCAGGTCGGAGAGTTCAACGGCCTGCCGGGACTCTGCTTCCTGCGCAATCTTGAAGATCCGCTGCTCAGCCTCGTCGAGCAGGTTGGCCGCTGACTCGGGATTGGTGTACGCCTCCCTGAGAATCTCGCCCGATGCCTTGATGAGTTGCCGCACCATGGCCTTCTCCCGCACGATGCGGGCGTAGTGCACAGCGTTGGCGGCGCTCGGAACGGAGCCAGCGAGTTCCACGACATAGTCGAGACCGCCCGCCTGCTCAAGCGTGCCGCGATCTTCCATGAGTTGCTGCAACTGCACCACATCGACCGACTGATGCGTGTCGTAGAGTTTAAGAATGGCGGACCAGAGTTCAGCGTGGGCGGGCCGGAAAAAGTCATCGCCGCTTCGGATGATCTGCACGACATCGCCGCATACATCCGGATCGAGGATGATCGAGCCAATCAGGCTCATCTCAGCCTCAACCGCGCTCGGTGGCAGCGCACTGAAAAGTTCGGACAATGATCGATCGTCTCGCAGATCGTCCCGCCGTGGGGACCGTTGTGTCATCGACCCACTCATGCCACATCGCCGCCGGGCGGCCTCCCGCGCTTCACATCAACGCACTTCCATAATCCCCGAAAATGAACGGAACACAAGGACTACTCGGCAGTCTGGGCGGTTTCGGTCAAATCAGACTCCGCGTTCTCGACCGCCATCTTCATCAGGCGGCCAACTTTGAACTTGACCGTATTTCTCGCAGGCACCGGGACCCGCTCAAGGGTCCGCGGATTCTGGGCCACCCGCGCGGCTCGTTCACGCGTCTCGAAGACGCCAAAATCCCGAAGTTCCAGTCTGTTTCCCTCAGAGAGTTCGGTGATCACACTGTCGAGAAATGCCTGCACGACTTCTTTCACATCTGCTCGCTTGCGGCCGGTTCTGGTGACGATGCGATCAATCAAGTCCTTCTTGGTGATAGTCCCCATCAGGCCGTCCTTTCCCCACACATGCTTGATGCGTGTACACAAGAAACCCTCTGAAGTGGCCCACACGCACTGCGAGGCGACCACAGAGCCCATGAACCCACCGCCAACGGCGAGCGTGCTCAATTTCAGTATCCGGGAGGAGAGCCCCGCCGTCAAGGGCCTAAATCCCAAGTTGGTCAACCTTGGGATGGGCGGGGGATACACTGCCGATTCGGCCCTCGGGAGTATCTACTCAAAATGGACATCATTCTCTGCGGCGGGGGCGATATCGGCAGTGCTGTGGCAGAAATGCTGACTGCTGGGGGCGAAAGCGTCACCCTGATCGACCCGGACGAAAAGAAAACGAGGCACCTCAACGACCGATTGGACATCTCGACCATCGAGGGCTCGGCCAGTTCGGCCTCCATTCTCCGATCGGCGGGCGTGGCCCAGGCCGACGCCGTCATTGCCACCACCGACGTGGATGAAGTCAATCTGGTGATCTGTGATGTCGCCGCCTCCCTCGGAGCCGCCCGCACCATGGCGCGGGTCGATCACAGCATGTTCTTGCAGGACGAACAATTCGACTACGCGGCGGTCTTCTCAGTCGATCGCCTGTTCTCGCCCGACCGCGCCATGGCATCGGCCATGGCCTCGAGGCTGCGGAATCCGGCCGCACTGGCGATCGAGCACTTCGCGGGCAACGAAATCGAGCTCCAGCAGATCACGGTAGATCCACAGGCCCAGGCGATTGGCCAACCGCTGCGGACCCTTGCCATGCCGCAAGGCGCCCGGCTCGCCGCCATCACCCGAGACGGCGAAGCTTCGCTGCCGTCGGCCGACGCCACCGTCGAAGGTGGCGACGTGGTGACGCTCGTCGCCGAGCGGAAGGTATTTTCCGCCATGCGGCAACTCTTCAGCAAGGGCGTCTATGGACAGCAATCCATCGCCATTTCAGGCGGTCCCCCCGCCGCCGTCTGGCTCTGCCGCTTTCTCAAAGGTCGCGCCTTCGACATCCGGCTCTTCGAAGTCGACCGCGAGCGGGCTGAAGAACTGGGCGAGAAACTCGACTGGATCACCGTCATCAACGCTGATCCAGCGCAGCCTGAAGTCTTCGATGAAGAGCAACTCCATCGGGCGGACGCCTTTATTTCGATGCGATCGGACGAGCAGAACATGCTCGCATGTGCCTATGCCAAACGCAACGGCGTCGAAAATGTCATGCCGGTCATGCGTCATGCCGAGTTCATGCCGCTGCTGGAGGAACTCGGAATCGATCGGACGTGGAACCCTTGCGACGCGGCGAGCCAAGCGATCAGCCGATTCCTCCACTGCCACGAATTCGAACGGATCGATGGCTTCTTCGACAACACGCTGGAGTTGATGAGGTTGCGGGTCGGATGCCACGCCAAGTTGATCGGGCAAACGCTCGCGAGCATCGGCGATGAGCCACCAATGCTCGTGCTGGCCAGTGAAGACGATCAGGGCACGCCATTCGTGCCGGGAGGTGGGCTTGAAATCGCCGCCGGAATGCACATGATCGTGCTGAGCACAACCGCCAAGGCCGCGGCCGTTCGGAAGTTGCTGGATGCCGGGGGGCCCCGGTGAATCTGCGATTCGTTTTCGCCCAGTGGGGCAAACTCGGTCTGCTTCTGGGCAGCCTGCTTACCGCTGTTGGCCTGCTCTTCCTGCTGATTCCGGGCGAGCAAGGTCTGATTCTGGACGCCGCCGAACTCAGTCTGCTTGGCAGTGGCGGTGGATCGATGGTGGTCGGACTATCCGCTTGGCTGATCGGGCGATCCGCCGTCACGATGACCGTTCGCCCGATCAGTGGCGTAGGCCAGTCGCTCACACGGCCGTACCGTATGAATCGCCGCGACGCGGCATTGGTGACGACGGGTGCCTGGGTGATCGGCGCGGCCGTTGCGGCGAGCCCGTTCCTGATGTGGGCGACGCTCGCGGCCGATGTCTCGCCCGAGCATCCCTTCCACTCTGTCATCGACTGCTACTTCGAGGCCATGAGCGGGCTGACCACGACGGGCGCGACCGTACTGAGCGACATCGAGTCTTTGCCTCGCTCGCTCCTGCTGTGGCGATCGCTCATCCAGTGGCTCGGCGGACTTGGCATTCTGATGCTCTTCGTGGCGATCCTCCCGGGCCTCGGCGCTGCTGCAAAAAAACTCTTCCGCATCGAATCGCCCGGCCCGGACCCCGAGGGCGTCCGCCCCACCATCCGGCAGACGGCGCGACGGCTCTGGACGCTCTACGCAGGCTTGACGGTGGCCGAGATCGTGCTGCTGCTGGCAACCGGCATGGGGCTCTTCGACGCTGCGAACCACACGTTCACCACGCTGGCGACCGGTGGATTCAGTACGCGAAACGCCAGCATCGCTCGACCCGAGTCCCTTGCGGCCGAAATCGTGCTGATTGTGTTCATGGTGCTCGCTGGCTCGAACTTCACGGTCCTGCTCGCCCTGCTCAAAGGGCGGTGGAAAGCGGCGATGGCCAACACCGAATTCCGCATCTATCTCTTCTGCCTGCTCGGTGGCACGCTGTTCATCACGGCGGCCCTGATCGGTCATGCCGAGCCCTTGGTGCTCAGCAATGGAGCCGATGTGCCGGCTTCGGCCGGAGAGTCGCTGCGGGCGGCGGCATTCACGGTTGTCTCGCAACAAACGACCACCGGCTACACCACCTTCGACTTTGATCTGTGGCCCTTTGCGGCCAAGGCGATGATCATTGCACTCATGTTCATAGGCGGCTCGGCAGGCTCGACCGCCGGCGGCCTCAAGGTCGTTCGAGTGTGGATCGCACTGAAAGTACTGTGGGGCCAACTCGAACGCTTCTTCAGGCCGAATGTCATCCGACCCCTGAAGGTCAGCGGGCACGTCATCGATCATGAACAGAAACTCAATGTCGTCACCTATGTGCTCGGCACACTCGTGCTCTTCGCCCTCGGCGCGGTCGTCATCATGGCCTTGGAGGCGGAGGCATCGGACTGCACTTTCACCACCGCGGCCACCACCAGTCTCGCCACGATCAGCACAGTCGGACCTGGGCTCGACGGCGTTGGTGCCATCCGCAACTATGGATGGTTCACCGACACGACGAAGATCTTCCTGTGCTTCCTGATGCTGGTTGGACGGCTGGAGGTGTTTGTGATCTTGGTGCTGTTCCATCCCCGCTTCTGGCGAGGGGGATAGGGCGGGTCGAGGTCCTTGGACGATCAGGAGCGACA
>DOVP01000187.1 GCA_003520025.1 Phycisphaerales bacterium | reverse complement strand
GGGATCATTGGCTCCTTCGGAGAGTCAGGCGATGGCTCGTTCCGCCCATTGGGCGACTGCTGGCCGAGCCCCACGGGCGACTGCACCGTGACGGTTGATGACTTGCTGGCGGGCATCGGTGCTTTCGGCGCCGACTGCCAAGAGTACGGGGCATGTTGCCTCGGCATGGACGGTTGTGATGACAACGTGCTGGAAAGCGACTGCGCGGGCGACTGGCTCGGTGACACGTCAACCTGTGACGAGTGCCAGTACGGCGCATGCTGCTATACAGATGGCAGCTGCACAGAAGGCACCCCAGAAGAGTGCACCGCCGCTGGTGGCACCTACGCCGGCGATGGCGTCGCCTGCGTTGATGCGGACTGCCCGCAACCCTCTGCTGGCGCGTGCTGCATCGGGTTCACAGATTGTCTCGACGGATTGCTGCCTGTGGACTGCGAAGCCTTCGGCGGCACGTTCCAAGGCAATGACACGGTCTGCGCGGACATCAGCTGCGGCTGGGACGGATGCCCAGATGGCGCCACTGACGAGGGCGTTCCCTGTCAGGAAGACACCACTGATCCAAGCGGTGACCCCAACGGTGGCGGGAACTCGAATCCGCCCTCTTACGGCAGCATCGCCGATGGTGAAACGATCTGCGGACACGCATCCGTCTACACCTGCATCGGCTGTGGTGACGGAGGGGCAGATGCCACGTACCGAGACACCGACTGGTACCTGTTCGACAACTCGGCAGGTGGCGACTGGACCGTCTCCGGTGGCGGTCAGCCGAGTCTCATCATAGGTGTCGTTGACAATGATGCGATGGCCTTCGTCGACTACTTCATTGCCGAGGCGTATCAAGAAGGCACAGTGACCGTCACGCTCCCGGCAGGTGGTAATTACTCCGTCTTTGTCGCCCCATCGGACTGGGAGCAGCCCAGGTGTTCGGATGGCGAGACTGAGTACGCGGTCACGCTCAGCGGATCTGCTGCAGCGGACGCAGCCTGCTGCGTCGGCACTCAGTGCGCGGGCGATATGAGCCCGGCCGATTGTGCCGCGATGGGCGGAACGTATGTCGCTGGCGAATCATGCGCCACCTACACTTGCCCCACCTCGTACGAGGGGTGCACCGGCTCCAACGTCAATGAGTCCGATTTCGGCTGCGTCTGCTTCGTGGACGGCGATGACTCGGAGACCGACTGCAACGGCGGCAGCAACATGGCATCGCCCACCTTCACACCGCTCTCATCGGGCGACGTGATCTGTGGTGATCTCTCGGTGTACGTCGAAGGCCCCACCGGAGGCACCTACCGTGACCTCGACTGGTGGGTCTCGGATGCAGTCAACTCGGGCGGTACCTTTGACTTCAGCATCGGCTCGGAGATGGGTACCGTGATCCTCTTGGTCAATCTCACTGCGGGGACGGTGGACAACGATGTCCTCGCCCCAGCGGGTACGATTGCCGAAGTGACTTGGACGATCGGAGCGGGCAATTGGTCCGTTGTGACGGCACCTTCCGAGTGGAATACCGCTTGGACCTGTGCCAGCGGTCTGTCTGAGTATCGATTCTCCATGAATTGATCTCGTCCAACCTGTTTCTTGTTCCCAGCAGCCCCCGGCTTCACGCCGGGGGCTGTTCTTTGGCATTTAGAAGAATCGATGGAAAAGTGCTCGCTGACTTCCGGCTGTCAGCGACAAAGTCACGGCCTACTGCTGTTGCTGTTGCGCGGCAGCCTCGTCGGCCCGCTGCTCGTGGACCGCTTGATGGTCGGGAGGTTCGGCGAACACCGGGACTTCCATGATGAGTGGATCCGCGGCATGGTGTCGTTCACGCCGCTCAACGGGGGTGGTCTGTACTTCCACCGTCAAGGTCTCCTCTGCCGCGCCGCGGAAAATGCCGCGATTCGGCGGCACATCGGCATAGGTTCTCCCGTAGGCGACCACCACATACGACTCGCCGATGCTGCACGCGTGCGTCGGGTCGAATCCGACCCAGCCAGCCGAGGGCGACCACACTTCGATCCACGCATGGCTCTCAGACGGCTTGACCGGGTTCTCGACGTGCAAGTAGCCATTCACATACCGACAGGGAACGCCGTTCAAACGAAGCAAACTCAGCGCAATATGGGAGAAATCCTGGCAGACACCGGCTCCTGCAGCGAGCGCGTCGTCGCTGGTCGAATGGGCGTTCGTCACCTGAGGCCGATAGGCAAATTGGTTGCCCAGTGCTGTGGCCAATCGCTCGATCATCCCACCCACCGTCGGGCAACCGGGCAGTTCAAGTTGGTCGGAGAGCTTCTGCAGGCGATCGCTCTTGATCACTGGACCGCCAAACTGAAGGAAGTCCCAATCGGCGAGTGTCGGTTCCAATTCAGACACGAGGTCTGGAAGGCTCGTCGGATCGTTCGCAGCCTCACTTGTCTCCACCAAACATCGGCACGCGACTTCAACGCGGTCGTGGTAGTCCGTAATCGAAAACCAATGCATCGCGTTTCCGAGCCAGTCTTCATGGCGACTTGGCTGCGCATGCGGACCGATTGCCAGTTCGAATTCGTGCAGCGTCTGGCTCTCCTGCGTCCGAGGTTCTACGCGGATCTCCATGTGCGACTCCCGCACGAAAGCGGAGTACCGAAACTGATGGCGATGGGCGATCTCAAGCAGCATGGGCTACACCGTAAAATACAATCTGGTCAGGGATTCGTGAATATGCGCGACCTCTGTGGCCAGGCCGCCACACACGGCCGCGAAGTCGTGACGGCCGAGCAATTCTTGCTCCTCATAGCGGATCTGAGAAACCATGCGTCCAACGAGCCTGGCCGATTCCGTCAGTACACCGTCCCGTTCGATCTCCAACAGGTCTGTCTGCATGTGCGCCGCACCGAAGGCCACACTGTGCGGCGTCTGTGTGTTGAACATCAGAAAACCGGCCACCGACTGAGGTGTCAACTCGACACCCTGTACCCGACGATAGTTCTCCAGCGAACCGGCCGAACGCAGAACCGCGCGAAGGACCGCGTGATGCACAGGGATATCCACATCCGATGGCGTTCGGATCAGCAGCGGGATGTGGTGCCGCAGCAGGAGGAGGACGCGATAGACACGTTCGAGCATGACACCGAGATCAAGGAATGTCCACGCCTCGTCTCGGATCAGCGTCCGGCTGGTCGCGCCGCCGATCCCGAAGACTGCCTCTTGTACCTGCCCAAGCAGCGTATCGGGCCGCTCTTCGCCGCGAAGACCGGCATCTAGATGCAACCAGCACTCATTGATCTGCTCGAATACTTCGCGAGTGAGGTACTCCCGGATGACACGTGCATTCTCGCGGGCGTTGTGAATGGATGACACGACAGAGAGTGTGTTGTTCGTGCCGAGCAGATACGAATGCAGTCCGAACATCCTTGCTTCATCGACATCCGTGAATGCCTCTGTCGTCGTTGAATCGGGAAACACATGCTGAAACCCGGACCAGAAATCAACCGCCTGTTCCGGAGCCAATCCTCGAATCTCGACGGTCAACTGCTCAGCGACAAAAAGACTTCTGCAGAGATTTGCGGCCCGCTCAAGGTATCGCCCCATCCAGTAGATGTTCTCCGCCGAGCGGGAAAGCATCGCGCTCATGGGACAAGTTCCTCTGCCAGCACCCATGTGTCCTTGCTGCCGCCGCCCTGAGACGAATTCACCACATAGGACCCCTCCTCCATGGCGACCCGTGTCAACCCTCCAGGCAATACGCGAATCGACTCGCCGTACAACACGAAGGGACGCATATCTACCCGCCGCGGAGCGAATTCATCCCCCATCCACGTCGGGTGTGACGAGAACTCGACCAGGGGCTGCGCGATGTACGCGCCCGGATCGGCGTCAAAGGCTTCCGCGAAGCGAGCGATCTCTTCCCGCGTGGCGCTTGGGCCGACGAGCATGCCGTACCCTCCTGCTCCATCGGTCAGTTTCACCACGAGTTCGGACAGATGCTCGCGGATGTACTTCGCTTCATCGGGCCGTCGCCCGATCCATGTATGCACCTGACCTAACAGCGGATCTTCGTCCAAGAAGAACTTCACAATGTCTGGCATGTAGGGGTAGATGGATTTATCGTCCGCAACGCCTGCTCCAGGCGCGTTGGCAATTGTGACATTGCCCGCTCGCCATGCATGAATGAGCCCCGGCACGCCGAGCAGACTTGTCGAATTGAACACGACCGGATCGATGAACTCATCATCGACCCGCCGATACAGCACATCGACCCGCTGACGTCCGCGGGTCGTTCGCATCGACACCTGATCGTTCTCGACAATGAGATCTCGCCCCTCCACCAGTGGTACCCCCATCTCCCGAGCGAGGAAAGAGTGTTCAAAGTAGGCGCTGTTGCTCAGCCCCGGCGTCAGGACCGCGACGGACGGACGTTCACGTCCCCGTGGTGCTGCGAACTTCAGCACATCCAGCAGCATTTGTGGATACAGATCAACCGGTCGCACCCCATATTTGGCGAAGATCTCCGGAAAGACGCGGGAGAGCAAGTTCCGATTCTCCAGCACGTACGACACGCCGCTCGGGCAGCGGCAGTTGTCCTCGAGTACCAAGAAACCGCCCTGCTCATCACGCAGCAGATCAATGCCAGCGATGTGGGTGAAGATGCCATGCCGGGGGCGTGTGCCGACGAGTTCACGGCGAAAGTCGCTGCGAGAGAGTGCCAGATCGAATGGAACAACGCCCGCCCGCAAACAACGCTGGTCGCCGTACACATCTTCCAGAAAGAGATTCAGGGCCGTGACTCGCTGAATGAGGCCCGCCTCCAGTGACGCCCACTCATCAGAGCCGATGATCCGCGGCACGAAGTCGAACGGGAAGATCCGCTCGGCTCCCTCCTCGCCGCCATACACCGTGAACGTGATGCCTTGGTTGACCAGTGACACCTGCTGAAGCCGCTCGCGGCGACGCACTTCGTCGTCATCGAGCCCCCCCAACGTGTCGATCGCGGATCGATAGAGACCTCGGGCGGCATCATTCTCCACCAACGCCTCGTCGTATCCCTTCTCGGCCGCCTTCCAAGCAAGTGTCATGACCGGCAATCCTACAGGAGGGCAGATATCGGCGATGCCGACATCAGTTCCACAAATCGGATTCAGGAATCGGTCGGCCATGAGGATCCTCCCGCTGCGGTCCCACCTCGGCCTCGAGTTCCTCGACCAACTCACGATCGGTGACATGTTCAAGCCGCTCGGCCGCGGCATGCAGGTGGCTGGTAGGAATGGTCGATCGGCCAGCGAGGTAGGTCTCCCACAGCCGGTGCGCCCGGACCAGACTGCTCGCTTCGGATCGTCCTGCATCGGTCAACTGCCAACACGTCCCATCTACACGGGCCAGTGCTCCCCGCCTGAGCCGAGCACGCACGGCCGCAAGCCGCCGCGGTCCGATTCGTACATCTGATCGCAGGAGATGCTCGACAACCTCACGGTCGGTGTCCATCGACCGCTCCTCAAGGCGGAAGAGCAGCCCAAGCGCATCCTCGATGGCGATTCGCATCGCGTCTCTCCTTGTGGCCCACCGCCGAGCAAGCACGCCACGCCCGGGCGCAGCAAACGCGGCCACGAGGAACAGGACGAACGTGATCACCGCCATCATGCCCGCTGACGATGTGTCCAGACCGCCGCCGAGAATCCACCCCGGCACCGTAATCGCCGCGATATGTCCGAGTCCAGCGGCTGCGCCGCCAAGTCCAATCGCCCACACGAGTACCCACTTCATCCGCCGCGTCAGCAGCAGCGCAGTCGCCGGTGGCGCGACCAGGAGCGCCACCGTGATGATGCTTCCGACCGCCTCAAAGCAGGCCACGCAAGTCGCAGCGGTCAACACCATGAGCCCGTAGTGAATCCACCTCGCTGCGAATCCCTGCGAGGTGGCGAGGGCAGAGTCAAATGAGGATGCCAGCAACTCCTTGTAAAACACCAGCGTGAGAAGTACGTTCGCCAGCAGCACGATCGCCAGTGGCACCACGACCCGTGGAACCTCGATCCCCAACAGATCAATTGTGTCAAGTGGAGCCAATTCGATGGCGCCGTACAGCACGCAGTTGGCGTCGAGGTCCACCGTATCCGCCGTCTGCACGATGAGCAGCAGGCCAAGCGAGAAGAAGGACGTAAAGACAAGTCCCATCGCCGCACCACGCTCCACTCGACCCCACCGATGCACCAACTGCGTCAGGACCGCCGCAAGCACGCCCGATACCGCAGCACCGAGAAACATCCAGCCACCTGAGCGTGTGCCGCTGATTAGAAAACCAAGCGCAATCCCAGGCAGCACCGCATGCGAAATCGCGTCCCCCATCATGCCCATACCCCGGACAACCAGCCACGAGCCGGGCACGGCGCAGCAGGCCGCGACGAGTACACCAATCAAGATGATCCAGCCGTCGTAGTCGAACGTCACGGGTCACCCCCGAGTGGATGCGGGCTCTGCGGTGTTGCATCACCACGAGTGAGCACCTGCTCCAACTCCACCACCGCTTCTTCGCCGAGTACATGCTCGACCAGATCGGCATCACGATCAACGTGGGATGCCGCGATGTCGGCATGACGAATGAGAAAGAGTTCCCACAGACGGTGATTTCGCACGACACGATCCGCCGCCAATCGACCGGCTTTGGTCAACATGAATCGATCGTCGGTCACCGCCACATCCCCACTCCGTACGCCGCGACGATGGAGCAGCCGGAGCCTGCCCCGCGACCAACTTCGCATGGGCGCAAGGTTCGCGATGGTCCAACGGTCCACGCCGCTCGTTTCCATCCACTCTGCGGCTGCCCGAAGCAAATGCTGCCGATCGGTGCGTCGTCGCAGGCCGGCGGATCGCACGATGCGACAAAGGGCACCCTGCCGCGTGCCGAACACCATGGAGAAAGCGAACAGAGTGGCGAGTGTCAACACGATGATCGAACCAGCAGGGAGTTTCGGCGCCATGGCACTCACCGACGCACCGATCCAGCAAGCCACAGCGCCGATCACGCCTGCGAGCGTGACCATTCGAACGAACTCATCCGTCCAGAATCTCGCGGCGCTCGCCGGGATGATGAGCAGGGCGATCACCAGAATGAGACCGACGGATTGCAGGCCTACCACCGTCACCGTCACGGCAAGCAGCATCAAGCCGAGATCAAGAAGCCCTTCCCGCCGCCCAATGGCCCGCCCAAAAGACTCATCAAAGCACAACAGCCGAAACTCCTTCGCCATCGTCGAGGCAATGAGAAGTGTCACAGCGGCGGTAATCCCAATCCCGATTGCGTCACTTCGAACCATCGAGGCGGCCCGGCCATAAATGAAGGACTCCAATCCCGCTTGGTTCCCACCTGGAAGTGCTTGCGCGACGCCGAGCATTGCAATGCCAAGACCGAAGCCACCACCAAGCACGATGCCCATGATGGCATCGTCCTTGAGCCCCGTAGATCGGCGAAGCACCGGTATCGCCCATGCCGCAAGCACGCCTGCAACCGCAGCGCCGAGCAGCAGCCCCGCGAGCGACTTCCCCCCGCCACCGAATGCCTGCATCACCAGAAAGGCCCCGACGACGCCCGGCAGCATGGCATGACTCACGGTATCGCCAAGCAGCGACCGCTTGCGAAGTACGAGAAAGGTTCCAACGACTCCTGCCGCCACACCAAGCATGGCCGTGCCGAATACCACGATGCGGGTGTTCCAGTCACCGAGCAGCAGAATGTCGAGCATGGAAGTGACTTGTTGCATGGCGGCTACTTGGGCTGAGAGAGACGTCCAAGCGCCGTCGCGGCCTGTTCAAGCAGGGTGAGGCGACCGCCGTAGGTCGCCCGGAGGTGTTCGGCGGTGAGCGTGCTGTCCATCGGTCCGCTGGCGACGACACGCATGTTGAGAAGGATGATGTGCTCGAAGTACTCGGCAACGGTTTGCAGATCGTGATGAACCACAACAACGGTAGCGCCGTCACCCCGCAGTGTGCGCAGCACTTCGATAATTGCCTGCTCGGTCGCGGCATCGACCGATGCAAAGGGCTCATCCATGAGGTAGAGATCCGCATCCTGCACGAGCGCACGGGCAAGGAAGACTCGCTGCTGCTGCCCGCCTGAGAGCTGGCTGATCTGGCGATGGGCGTACTCGGTCAGACCGACACGCTCAAGCGCCGACATCGCGGCCTGTTTCTGCGTCTTGCCGACCCACCGAAGCCAACCGAGCCGGCCATAGGTTCCCATTGCCACCACATCGAGGACGCTGACGGGGAAGTCCCAATCGACCGTCTCCCGCTGCGGCACGTAGGCGACTCGGCTGCGAACCTGCCGCCACGGCGAGCCGAACATCCGCACGTCACCCGACACGCGAGGCAGCAGATCGAGGCAGGCCTTGATGAGCGTGCTCTTGCCAGCGCCGTTGGGGCCGACGATGGCGGCCAGGCAACCGGGGGGAACGTCGAGATCGACATCCCAGAGCACAGGACGCCGATCGTACGCAACCGTCAGATCATGAATAGACAGCGCAGCAGTTGGATCATGCTCGGGGCCTCGAAGGATTCCTTCCGCCGCGGTCTTGGATGGCATCGGTCAACTCCCGGGTCCGGCGGGCACTGTTCGATATCCCTTCGCCGGTACCTGTCCTCCCAAGGCTCGAGCCACCGTGCTCGCGTTGTGATCGATCATGCCCATGTAGGTGCCCTCCCAGGTGCCGGGTTTGCCCATCGCATCGGAGAAGAGTTCGCCGCCGATGAGCACCTCATGGCCCTTGGCTGCAGCGCCTTCGATCAGGGCCCGCACGTACTTGTCCGGCACGCTCGACTCCACGAAGACAGCAGGGATACCACGATCCACAAGCACATTCACCAGTCCGCTGACATCGGCAAGGCCGGCCTCGGACTCGGTCGAGATCCCCTGGATGCCAAGCACTTCTAGGCCATAGGCGCGTCCGAAGTAATTGAATGCATCGTGCGCCGTCACAAGAACTCGCTGATTCTCAGGGATACTGGAAACAACTTGCCGTACATACGCATCAAGCCCTGCGAGTTCAGTCATATAGGTTTCTGCGTTTCGCTCGTAGGTCGAACATCCATCGGGATCGGCCTGGCAGAGCGCGATGGCCACGGCCTTGGTGGCCGCCATCCATGCCTTGACATCCATCCACACATGCGGGTCGGGGTGGCCCTTCTGCCCTTCCGGCACAAGCAGGTACGACTCGTCCACCATGGCGGCGACTGGCCGCACGAACTTCCCTCGTGCCGCAGCCCGCTCAAATATGTCGCCCATGCGGCCCTCGAGTTTGAGTCCGTTGTAGAACACCACATCGGCCGCCATGATCCGCCGGACATCCGATGCCACCGGCTTGTAGAGGTGCGGATCCACTCCCTCCCCCATCACGGTGTGGATGTCGGCCCGATCACCAGCCACATGCCGGGCGATGTCACCGACCATACCGGTGCTCGTCACGACCTTGAGTGGCGACGTCGACGCCCCTGCCGCCCCCGCCGCCGCCAGCACCATCGCCAATACCCATCCAGCCACAGCATCGTCCTTTTGGAAATTTGTAGCACATGCTACATATTCTGTAGCGTATGCTACAATCTCGCCGCTACCAAGTCAACTGAGTATTTCTCGATGCCCACCCCAACCAGTCCATTTGCCAAAACACGTACCGACCATGCCACGGAGACGGCTGAAGACTATGTGGAGGCCATCGAGGACATCCTGAAACGTCAGTCCACCTGCCGCGTCAAGGATCTCGCCGCCGAAATGGAAGTCAGCCATGTCACGGTGACCCGCATCCTGCAGCGGCTCTCTGCCGAGGGGCTGATCGACAAGAACCCATATGGCCCCTGCACCCTCACCGATACCGGCCGAGCGATGGCAAGAAGATCTCGCCGCCGCCATGCCCTGCTGCTTGAATTCCTGATCTCCATCGGCGTCCCTCCTGCAGACGCCCAGCGGGACGCCGAGGGCATGGAACACCATGTCAGCGAAGCGACACTTGCCGCGATGAAGGCCGCGATGAAGGCCTGACCCACAGGTCGGCCGATCCTTCGCCCCTTCCGGCCCTCCGCCCCCCACCACCCCAATTCCGACCGCCCGTTCAACGCCTCTAAGGGACCAAGAACCGCCGATTCAGGGAAGTCGGGCAAAAACCACGATCTGCCTCATTCCACAGCCCACGCGGCTGACAAACCGACTTGAAAGCCCCAAGAACGCGGAATTTCAATGGATGAAGGGTGCTGTGTTCGCCGCTACGCTCCGCAGCCTTGATACGAACGGATTGTTTTCTCGATACACCGCGCATGCCCCCTTCGCCCGCCGCTGTCTGAGATGTGCCAGGCACTGGGCAGCCTGACACGCTCGGTCGCTCCCTCTCCGGCGACCATTGCACGAACGGGTCCAACGACCCCCACCCCGACGCCGCTCGCTCCTTGCTGCGTCGGGGTGTTGCATTGGCGAGAACCTCACATCAACTTTTCAATTCGCCGCGCATACATCAAGCGTCCGGGGCTGTCTCAAGCAGCAGACACCGCTCTGCCACACAGTGCAACCACCACATACTGCAAGCAAGGGATTCAAAATGAACACGAACAAGACAACGGGACTCATCGCCGCCGGACTCGTCCTGCTGGCCAACACAGTGGCACTTTCAGCAAGCACAATGGTCTCTCCATCTGAGAAATCAATGCTCTCTCCATCTGAGAAAGTGAATGCGGCCTCCATCGAAGAACTCACCAAGACGCCGCACGTAGCGAACCAACTGGTCGTTCGGCTCGATATGCAGAAGCGGTCCAAGGCTACTGCTTCACTCGCAGCGATCCGCGCTCTGTCTCGGGGACGTATTCGATGGGAATCGCAACTCGTCCCGGGTCTCGTAGTGCTCGACATCGAGGAAAGTGTCACCAAGGGCCTGCAAGTCGCCCGCAGTCAAGGCGAAGGGGTGTTGTATTCACACCCTTCCTACGTACTTCACACCATGGACAGCGAGGATCCGAAGTGGGAAGAACTCTGGGGCCTCAAGAACACAGGACAAACTGCCCGCAATCTAAATCCAGACGGCACCTATTCCTACCTCACCGGTACTCCTGGCATTGACATCCGAATCGATGAAGCCTGGGCCATGCAGCCCAACGCCGATGGTGTCGTCGTTGCGGTAATCGACAATGGCGTCGATATCGAACACGAGGATCTGTTGGAAACCATTTGGACCAATGAAGGCGAACATCCATTCAACGGCCAGGACGACGACGGCAACGGGTACGTTGATGACGTTCACGGTTGGAACTTTCTCAACGATCAGGCTGATTCGATATCCATGAATCACGGCACACACACCTCCGGAACCATCGCCGCCATCGGCGACAACGATACTGGCATCATCGGCGTCGCCCCCGGCGCCGCAATCATG
>DOVP01000232.1 GCA_003520025.1 Phycisphaerales bacterium | reverse complement strand
GCTGCGTTCGACTGTGGCGCTCGCTGCCGTCACGTTGCTGCTGAGTATTCCGAGCGGATTCCTGACTGGCTTCTCGACCGTGCTGATCGTGGATGAGTTGGGCTGGGGTGTTGAGAAGATGGCGACATGGACCGGTATTGCCACGTGGGCTGGCTTGGCTGGATCGATCGGGGGTGGGTTCCTCGCCGATCGGATTGGCCCTCGGCGAATGGCGCTGCTGGCCGGATGTGGGTTGGCGCTGAGTTATCTCGTATTCGCCGACGCGAAAGATCTTTGGCGTGTGGATTCCTTCATCGTCGGCATGATGGTGTTCGAGGCGCTGCTCTCGGGTGTACTGTTCGTATCGATCTTCGCGTTGTGCATGCAGGTCTCATGGCCGCTCGTGGCTGCGACGCAGTTCACTGCGTACATGGCGATGTTGAATCTCTCACGCACGCTTGGCCAGGGGCTTACTGCGGAGATCGGGGAGTTCATCACGTTTCAGGGGGCGTATGGGATTGCTGCGGTGCTGCAAGTGTTGCCCTTGCCGCTGCTTGCCATCATTGATCCCCATCAGGCCAGACGCGTTCTCGGGACCGGTTGACCGACCTTCCACCGCTCAAGTTTTCGCCTGCTCTAACTGGAGCCTTCTCGCATGCGATCGAGGCTTTCGGGGAAGGGGAAGGTGGCATAGGCACCGGTGGGGGCTTTTTGCCACATGGGCAGCGAGGGGTAGACATCGCCTCGGTAGCCGGCGTTGTACATCGCGCGGAGGACAAATTCGAATGGTGGTTCCTCGCCATGCTCGTCGACCAGACGATTACTCGCCGCGCCAAGGAATGAGACGCTTGCAACAGGCTGGCGATCGTGGCGATTGCTGAGCATTTTCGAGATCGTTCGGAAACCACGCTCGAAGTCTTCAAGTGTGAAGCAGTCCTTGCCTTTGGGGCGGAGGATCGCGAAGATCAACAGGCTGTCCAGATCGAACTTCAGGACATAAGGTTCCCGGTCGCCACGGCCGTGCAGGGAGGCCGACTCTTGGAAGACGCGTGCGTACGAAGTTGCTGACTCGACAGTCCACTGGCTGGTTGTGACCATTTCCAGCAAAGTGCCGATGATGCCGTGCGTGTTGTCTCGATCGTTGATTCCGCAGATGACCGTGCGGTACCGGCCGGACAGCACATCCCGCAACAGGCTTTGTCCCCA
Source organism: Phycisphaerales bacterium (assembly GCA_003520025.1). GTDB lineage: Bacteria > Planctomycetota > Phycisphaerae > Phycisphaerales > SM1A02 > UBA12567. The sequence goes on along the minus strand of DOVP01000232.1, from coordinate 8,942 downwards.
TTGGATGCGGATGTCGCCGCCGCCGATGTTGGCATCACGCGGATCGCCTGCGGGAAGGATGATGATGCGGTCGCTGCGGCGGTCGGCCTCCATCAGGCGATCTCCATCGCCGGCATAGAGTCGGGGACGTTGCGACTTGGTTTCGGTGGTCATGATCGGGGGCTCCACAGGACGGGATGTGATACGTGAGCGGAGGATACTGCCATGGGTGGGCGGGATGGTGTTCCCTTGCAGGCATTCGTTGATGCCGCCCGTTCTCGTGGAGTACTGTATCTTCGGGTTGATTTCACTGTGAGCAGCGGCAGACTGGAGAAGAGGCAGGGCATGGTCTCCCAACACGGCACATCGAACGCCACCAAGGCTTCCGCAGCGAGTCCGAAGATCCGCCTCGTCACTGAGTTGCCGCTTTGGATTCGCATTTGTGTGCCAGCCCTGCTCATCACTTCTGCGGTCCTCAATGTCATCGCCCTGTTGCCCGAGGTGCCGTTTCTCATCATCAATTCCTTCTTTGCCAAGTCGCTGGCTGGCGACTACTCGATTCTCAAGGTCGTGCAGTTGTTGTGGGAACACAAACTGTATCCCCTGGTCGTGCTGGTGGTGGGTTTTTCGATTCTGTTCCCACCAGTCAAACTCATTCTGGCCACGATCAGCATGTACCGGTCCATGACGGTTCCGGGTCGGGAGCGGCTGTTGTCTGCGCTTGGACATCTCGGCCGATGGAGCCTGCTGGACGTCTATGTTTCGCTGCTTCTGCTGTTGGTGCTCAGCAAGGAGTCCTTTGTCGGGGTGACCGTGGAGTATGGGCTGTACTGCTTCTTGGGCGCGATCGTGTTGAGCATGATTGCGGGAATCATTCTGCATGAGATGTCTCGGCGGAGCGCTTCCGCCGCGGCGCCGATGCCGATCGATCATGTCCGGCCACTCATCGTGTGGGCCGGGTGGCAGGGGGTGGTCGCAACGGTGATTGCCAGTGCCGCCATTGTGGTGATTGCGATGACTTTCTCCTCGCCAATGTTTCAGGTGGACCAATTCCTCTTGAAGAGCAATATCTGGTCGCTCAAGGACGGGATTACCTTTTTGTTCACGGACGGGCTTCCACTTTTTGCCAGCGTGATGTTTCTGTTCCTCGTTGTGGGGCCGGTGCTGGTCATGCTCATGTTGCTCGTCTCGCTGTATGTTCCCTTGCCTCGTCAGTGGCGGCGGCGGACCTATTTGATGATGCGGTATACGGGCGAATGGAGCATGCTCGATGTCTTCTCGTTGGCGATGGTGCTCTATCTTTCGGAACAGACCAACTTCGTAAAACTGATCATCATGCCTGGCACGTGGTACTTGTTCGTGTCGGTCGCCTTGTTCAGCGGATCTGTCCTATGGGCCGAACGTGTCATGCGCCGGGCAATCACAAAGCGTGAGACAGTAGGTTTGGCGGCGATATGGTGGCCGTGGGGATGGCCGCGCCGTGGTGGCCGTGGGGATGAGGGGTGAGCATTTTGACTGAGATGGCCGATGTGTCTGCCCGACTCTCGGAAGATCTTTCCGGCCTTGTCGTTCATCCGCCCGTCACGCACGTGTACGACCCCACAAAATACGCCCGGCGTTCCCATGTCGCCTACTTGAAGTTTGCCCGTCGCGACATCGACGCCTTGCTGCTCGGTATGAATCCAGGTCCGTGGGGCATGGCGCAGACCGGTGTTCCATTCGGTGAAGTGGCGCATGTGCGAGACTTTCTCGGGATCTGCCAGCCGGTGGGCCATCCCGATCGTGAACACCCAAAACGCCCCGTTCTCGGGTTTGATTGCCCTCGCAGCGAAGTCAGCGGCAGGCGGTTGTGGAGTTGGGTGGAAGCACGCTTCGGCACCGCGTCGCACTTCTTCGAGCGGTTCTTCGTGTGGAACTGGTGCCCACTGGCCTTCTTGGAGGAGTCGGGACGAAACCGCACTCCGGATAAGCTGCCTGCCGAGGAGCGGTCTCGGTTGGAACATATCTGTGACGCGGCGCTCATTGAAGTGGTGGCCTGTATGCAGCCCCAAATGATCATTGGCGTCGGAGCCTTTGCCCGCAAGCGGGCGGAGCGGGCGCTGGGGCCGGACATGCAGGTAGAGCAGATTCTGCACCCGAGCCCGGCCAGTCCGGCCGCCAACCGCGGCTGGGCACCACAAGTCGAGCAGCAGTTGGAATCAATCGGTTTGAACTTGTCTATCGCCGCTCGGTAGCGATGGTCACGGCAATCACGCATCCAGCGGCCACGGCGAGGGCCTGCACGCCGAAGGCGGCCGCAATGCCGGTGCGGCGGGCGACCTTGAGTGTTCCAGCCAGCGGCGGATCGCTGTGTCGAAGGGCCCGGAGCGACTCAACATCACCCTCGAGTGCGCGAGCGGCCTGTATTCCGGCATCGCCTTTTGGCAGCGTGGTGGGCATGGTTGCGGCGACCGTCCAGCCGATCGCAAGTACACAGATCACGATGCCGATGCTGCTGCCGAGTTGCCGCATGGTCTGTACAAGGCCCGATACTTCACCGCGTTGTTCATCCGGGGCCCGCGCAAGCACATCGGTATTGACAGGTGTCGTGGCGAAGGTGGAACCGCCACCCACGAGCACCATACCGACAGCGAGGATGGCGTACGCTTGCCACCACACGCCCGCGATCTCTATGAGTATGCCGAGCAGCGTGATCAACAAGCCGAACACCATCGGTTTGTGGAATCCGATCCGATCGTACATCTTGCCAGCCGAGCGGATGACCAGCAGCACTGGGATAAGCAGCGGCAAGCTGCCGAGTCCGGCCTGCAGCGGTGTGAACTCCAATGCTTCCTGCAGGTAGATGGCGCCGTAGACCGCCTGCGCCGACATGACGAGCGATACGATCGCTAGCACGATGGTTTGTCCAAGCATGGGACGGTCCGCGATCAGCCGCACGTGGAGCAGCGGATGAGTGGTCCGTGCCGCGTGGATGACGGAGAGGATCGTCATCCCCAGTCCGCCGATCGCCAGCGCCGCTGGAAGCCATGATGCGGTCTCGGGAGGGCGGCCGAGCCATTCCAGTCCAAGTACGAGACTCGGCAGTCCGGTCAGAAGCAGCACGATTCCGATTGGGTCGAGCCCGCGGGCTGCCGCTCTTTGGGACGGCAACCCGAGCTGGATGCTGAGCGCCAAGGCAATCGCTGCGACCGGGAGGTTGAGGTAGAAGATCCACTGCCAACTGGCGAATTCGATGATGGCGCCGCCGATGACGGGGCCTGCCAAGAGGAAGAGCAGCGCCACGCCGAAGTAGGTCGCCATTGCCACTCCGCGTTTGGCTTGCGGAACCGAGCTGATGACGATTGCGGTCGATGCCGGTTGCATCAGGCCTGCGGCGATGCCCTGAGATATGCGGGCGATGATGATGGCGCTGCCGCTTCCCGAGAGTCCACAGGCGAGCGATCCGCCCGCAAAGAGCACGATCGCAATACGAAAGAGTGTCAGCCGCCCGATCCGATCGGCCAGCCGCCCTCCGATTGCAAGCGTGGAGGCCATCGCGATGAGAAAGCCGGTGATGATCCATGACGCCGATGCAGTGGTGAGGCCAAGATCCACATGGATCGTGGGCAACGCCACGCCCACCACGGTGGCATCGAGGAAGATCATCGAGAGTGACCCTGTCATCGCGATGAGGGTTCTGGTTGGGTGTGGGGCGGCCGATGGAGCCATCTGGCGGATGCTCGCATCACCCGAGGACCGGGTCAAGCGCCCGGGCGTCGGGGCAGGTCGCTTGCCCGTTGCATTGCGATGCCACGACAGGGGGGCGTGCTCCGTGAAGCATGAGAACCCGCGATTGGCCACGGCGAGGCAAAAAGGCGGCATATCGCTCCGGGCAGCACCATGTCCAGGCGCCTATGGATACTCTGGCGGGCAACAAAAAGCAACAATGACAATAAAGAGCAAAGATGGCGACTGTTAGCAATAGATAGCGGCAAATCACAGCATTTAGAAGACAAGAGAACTTATCGCATGGTGTCCGATAATACGATGCCCACTCAGGAAACCAGAATGGATCCCGTTGGGGCTGGGACGGCCACCCCGAGAAGTAGGGCACCGACTCCGCCCTCGATGGCGACCTGCTTGGTTGGAGGTTCTTCGCTCCGCCCATGCCCGATGGCCGGCCGTGGTGAGCCTACGGCTGGCCCCACGGTCGAGACCCTTGGCAATGGCTGCCACAATCGGGATAATCACACCTTGATATATGGGCAAATTGGCCCGATCCTGTAGCGTCCGTACAGCCTGTCGAAATGAGGAACGACATGAACGAGCAGATTGCTGGTTCTGGGGGGGAAACACGAGCCGAACGTCGGATCACGGGCGTCGATGCGGTGGCCGAATGGCGATCCAAGTTGACGAAGGTCGCCACTGGGCTGCTCGCGTACGAGACCCTGACGGGACTTGCAATTTTGGCGTTGCCGTTCAGTCCGTTCAACCAGTTCAACGTGCTGCTTCACACGATTTTCGGTGTGGCGATGATTGCGCCGGTGCTCTGGTACTGCTGGCGACACTGGATCGTCCGTCGCAAGGGCAAACTCAGCCATTATCAACTGATGGGCTACGCCGCGGTCGCGCTGCTCCTGGGGTGTCTCCTCAGCGGCGTTGTGATCACATGGCAGGGCGTGTTTGGTATTCGCCTGAGCCTCGGCTGGGACATGGTGCATCTGGTCACAGGTCTGGCCATGGCCATCTTCATCATCGTGCACGTGGCAATGGTGGTGATTCGCAAGGTCAACAAAGAGGCTTCGAAGCGGGCACTCATGACTGCGCGGCGTTCGTACTATGGTTGGTCCGCGGTAGTGTGCATACTGCTTATTCTGGTTGGACTCGGCTGGGAAGCCAGTTACGAGTCACCGGTGCTTCGAACTGCGTTCGATGAAACCTACAACTGGCGATATGGCGAAGATCGTCCCTTTGCGCCGAGTTTGGCGAGAATTGAGAACACGGACTGGCAAAAGAGGGTGACCGGGCGAGTTGAAGCCGCCTTGCCTGTAGAAAAGCGGCGGCTCTTCCACGCGTCACTTGTAGAAACTCAGCGGGATCCAAAGGGCCTGTTTGCCAGGCTTCGTCAAGGCGCGTCACACGCCAAAGCTGATGAGGCCGAGCAGCAGGCGATCGAAACGGTTCTGTCGGAGGAGTCCACGCACGTTCGCACACAGAACGCCATCGACCCACGACTTCTCGGAGGTTCTGCCGGCTGCGGCACGAGCGGCTGCCATGAGGAGATCTACAAGGAATGGCTCCCGAGCGCGCACCGCTATTCGTCGCTCGACCATATGTTCCAGAGCGTGCAGGATCTGATGGTGGCCGAAACCAGTGCCGAAGCAACACGATACTGCGGAGGATGCCACGATCCAATTTCCTTGTTCGCTGGAGCCAAAAACGCGCATACCGACGTGGTGGGCGATCCGATTGGAATCGACGAGGGTACGAGTTGCCTCGTATGCCACTCCATCGTGCAGACCGATGTGCAGGGCAACGGTGATTACACGATCAGGCCGCCCGAGCGATATCTGTACGAACTACACGAAGACAATGCGGTCGGGAAGTTTCTGAGTGATTTCCTCATTCGAACCTATCCTGACCACCACATCACCGAGTACTCCCGGCCGCTCTACAAGACGCCGGAGTTCTGCGCGGCCTGCCACAAGCAGTACCTCGACGTCGAAGTCAATACCGACATCGGCAAGGTGCAGGGGCAGAACCAATATGACAGTTGGCTGAATTCCCGCTGGTATCACGATGAAAACGCTGATGCGACCATCGGTTGCCGCGAGTGCCACATGCCGCTGCAACCGAGCGAAGATCCCGCCTCGGGCGATCCGACCGATTACAACCGATCACTCGCAGATGGCATGCATCGTGGTCATCGCATGTGCGGCGCCAATCAGTACATCCCGACGCTTCAGAATCTTTCGGGCGGTGAGGAGCAGGTGCGTGAAGTCGAGAAATGGCTCCGAGGAGAGATCGAGATTCCGGAGATTGCCGACAAGTGGACCCAAGGCCCCGTCGTTCGCCTTTCCATCGATGCGCCGGAATCTATGGCCCCCGGTGAACAGGCCGATATTCGCGTCCTACTCACCAACAACAAGACCGGGCACGATTTTCCGACTGGCCCACTCGACATGATCGAGAGTTGGATCGAACTCACGGTGGTCGATGAGCAGGGCGAAGTGCTGTATCACACGGGCGGTATTGATGAAAGCACCGATCAGATCGTCAACTCACAGGTACTTTTCAAGGCCGACGGATTTGATCGCGAAGGCAAGTTGATCGATCGGCACAATCTCTGGGATCTGGTTGGTGCTTCCTACAAACGCTCCCTGTATCCAGGAGTGACCGATACATTTGAAGCGGGGTTGGTGTGTCCGTCGATGGCCCGCGGTCGTCTGGACAACGACTCGCGGGAGGCGCCGGGCGTTCGTGTTGATGAGTTCGCTGTTTCCGCTGCCGAGCCCGGAACGCTGCGGGTCAAGGCGGTACTCTGGTATCGCAAGGCCAACCCTGAGTTTCTTGACCGTGTATACGGCACTGAGGACGATGTCAGAAGTCCGGTGACCGCGATCTCAGAAGCCGAGGCCGTGATCAAGGTGCAGGATGCCCAAGCGCGGAATCAATAAACGACACGTACTCATGCTTCGCTGGGGTGTTCCGACCGTGCTGCTCACGATCGGAGCGGCCATTGCAGTGGTATTCCTGACACAGCGGGGTGATCCGATGGCACCTGGCGAGGACGGTTCGATTGACGGTTTGACGTCGGTGCTGGCGCGGGAGACGACCGATGACATGGTCACGATCTCTCTGCAGGACCAGACTGACGAGTCGGGGATCGTGTTCAAACACTTTCCAGATACGCGTCGCTCGGTGCTTCCAGAGGACATGGGATCCGGCGTAGCGTGGGGCGACTATGACGATGACGGTGATCAGGATTTGTTCATCGTTAATTTTGCGGCATCGATTCTCGAACCGCTTCCCAAGGAGGCTGGTGCCGGATCGTCGCGTCTGTATCGCAACGAAGGTGGCGGTCAGTTTCAAGATGTGACCGAGATGGCCGGTTTGGGCCAGCCCGTGCGAGGAAATGGTGCCGCGTGGAGCGACTACGATGCCGATGGTGATCTGGATTTGTATGTGACCGCTTGGGGAAAGAATCGGCTGTATCGCAATGATGACGGGGTCTTTACGGATGTCACCGAGGAAGCCGGTGTGGGTGATGATGGTTTCGGCACCGGTATTGCCTGGTTTGATGCCGACAGCGATGGCTGGATCGATCTGTATGTCTGCAATTATGTGGACTTCAAGTACCACGAAGACGACTTGGCCAGACGCGAGAAACAATACGGCGCGGAAGTGCCCTTCACTCTGAATCCATCTTCCTACAAGCCGCAACCCAACCGCCTGTACCACAACAATGGAGACGGCACATTCACCGATGTCGCGGAGGCGTCGGGTGTTGATGACCCCACCGGCCGGAGCCTCGGCGCCGCACCCTTCGACTTTGATCTCGATGGTGATGTCGATCTGTACGTTGCGAATGACGTGTCCGCCAACGGCGTTTTCTTGAATCGTGGAGACGGAACATTCGAGGACATTGGCGCTTCGTCGCTCGCGGCGGATTATCGCGGCGCGATGGGCATGGCGGTTGGGGACATGGATCGCGACGATGACTTCGACCTGTTCGTCACACACTGGATCGCTCAGGAGAACGCTGCTTTTGAGAACATGCACTCGGCGGATTGGAAAGACGATCAGGGGAATCGCCGCATGTTCTTCATGGACAGCGCCGAGATGCTCGGGCTCGGTCAGGTCTCGCTCAAGACGGTGGGGTGGTCAACCGGATTCGCAGATTTCGACAATGACGGGCTCGATGATCTGTGGGTTGTGAACGGACATACGCTCGAGGAGGAGCAGGACGCGACGAGGCTTCGCTCGCAGCACATGCAACTCTTCAGGCAGGTGCCAGGCGAAGGATTCTTCGACCTTGGCGAAGCAGCCGGCGAGTCGCTTGCAACCCCACTGGTCGGCCGCGGCGGCGCCTCCGCCGATTTTGACCGCGATGGACTCGTCGATCTACTTGTAGTCGAGCAGGGCGGTGCGCCCAGACTGCTCCACAATGTTTCGGAGTTGGCGGGGAACCATCTGACTGTGCAGCTTCGGCAGACACCTCCAAATACGCGAGCACTTGGCGCCATTGTTCGTGTGCGATCCGGCGACATCACGCAGATGCGTCAGATCGGTGGGCAGGCGGCCTACCTGTCGCAGGACATGCTCGATGTGCACTTTGGCCTGGGGGACTTCGAGGTGGCCGATCTTGAGGTGACATGGCCCGATGGAATGGTGTCCGAACATCGGCAGATCCCCGCGGGCTCCTCGGTACGTATAGTCCGCCCCGAGGCCGGCGATCCAGTGGTTACATGGTGAACACCGATTCGATCGGTTGTCATATCCGGCCCGCGGCACAACCGTTCCGCCCGCATGCAGGTTTCATCCAAGCGGAGATTGATCGAGTTTCTTGAAGGGCAGCCCTTTGGGTCGGTTCTCGACGCTCTCTCTGGCGATCGCTACCACAGTTGAGGCGACGTTGACGGATTCAGAGGCAACCCGGGAATACGTGGCCGCTGGCCGCGATCTCGTGCTGGCGAGTCACAGTATGGGCTGCATGCTCGATCGAATAGAGGAGATCTATCGTCGATATCTGCCCGCTGGAAACACCAACGAGCCGGTCTGATCGAATTGTGGGCCGCCAGCGCGGGGCTCTGACTGGCGTTCAGACGAGTGGGACAGGCCGGAAGATCACTTAGCAGCCGCCCTTTGCCTCGTGCCCTGTATACTTCGGCTTCAGTAACTATGAGGATCGGACGGATTTTGGGGCGGGATACCAGCACATGCTTTCAACGACATCTGAATACGCCCTACGAATGATGATTCTC
>DOVP01000034.1 GCA_003520025.1 Phycisphaerales bacterium | reverse complement strand
GCAGGAGGTACTGCGCTGGCGATTTCTCTTCTTCGCACCCGTACACCCCCTTCTCGCGCCGCTTCACATCGAAGATCATTGAAACGGCCTTGCCGCTGTCTGCAGGCGTGAGTTCGACGAACAAGACCTTGTTGCCATAGTTTTTGTCGGTCAACACGCGGTGCGTACCCGGGATGCTGATCGACTTGGCCTGCACCGTCTGGAACGCATCGCTCTCTGGCATCGGAATCCACATGCGGCCCGGGCCGGTCAGTTCGGGAACGGTGGCGTGGTAGACGAATTCAAACTCATCATCGCCTTCAATGACCCCGAGCAACTCCTGCGAAGCGTCATCAACGTCAGCGTGTACCCACGTGCCGTCATCCTGCTGCCGCCACAGGTAAAAAGGCCGCCCATTGAGTTTGTGCACCGTTGTCTCGGTGACGGTCATGTTGCCCGGCTCCCCTTCGAGAAAGAAGTCGACGTCGTACACATTCCCGTCGGTGCTTGCAAGATCGACGCAGGCAAAGTGCCGACCGGGGCCGAGATTGGCGAGGTACTCGGTATGCACCCGAACCAGCCGCAACTTCATGTCCTTGCCTTCGAAGGTCAGCGGAAAGTACCCGCCACCCTTCTTCGTTTCGGCAGCGATGTGAGCTTCGATGCCAGCCTGAATATCGGCTGTCACGGTATGTGGAATGGGCGGCGCCACGGCGGAAGACTGCGGCGGTGAATCGGCGGACACGCCAGCCAGAGCATTCGCCGCGAACACACAACCAGACACCACTGCAAACATGCTGACTTTCTCCATTGGCTCAGCCCTTCCTCACTTCCCAAGAGTTACTTCCGAAGAGTCGCAACTTACCATATGGGGGGCCGCCGCTCTGAAGAGGGCGGCACAATCGGCTGCACGGCCCCAAACCGGTATCTTGCCGTCATGAAGTTCAAGAAGATCCTTGCCTGGGGGGGCGGCGTGATCGTCATTGCTGGAATCGGCATCCAATTCATCCCCGTCGATCGCACCAATCCCCCCATTACCGCAACGATCAAGGCCCCACCCGAGGTCATGGCAATTCTGCGGAGAGCGTGCTTCGATTGTCATTCCAACGAGACAGTCTGGCCTTGGTACTCGTACGTGGCGCCGGTCTCGTGGCTGGTGGCAAGTGATGTGGACGAGGGTCGCGAGGAACTCAATTTTTCGCAGTGGGACGCCTATTCACCGGATCGGTGTGCCCACAAGATCAAGGAATGTGGCGAAGAGGTCGCAGAGGGCGAGATGCCGCTGTGGTTCTATCTGCCCACGCATCCAGAGGCGCAACTGACGCAAACGGATGTAAAAACGATCGTGGACTGGTCCAAGAACTAAGGGGTCAGCGCGGCGTGGCATCCGACCTCCGGATCGCGGGTATTGACTCGTGGAGGGGATCTGTTGCGTTTGGAGGGGCATCCAAAGGACGCATTCGCCGCTGAAGAGCGAAAACCCGCGTTTCCCCCTCGACAAAGGGGGGCACTTGTGCCATGTTGTCTGGATCTCCATGTCCTATTTGGGCGTATGGGATGCCGGAAGTGTGTGAGAGGAAATCCGCAGTGAGAAGCCGTATTGCCGTCACCGCCGCTGTTGGCCTGTCCATTATTGGCATCAGTGTTGCGGCGCTGGTTGATATGACCCTTGAGGACTTCCACGTCCCCGGCACTCAGGTCGGTGATGTACACGAAAGTGCGATTTGGAGTTCGAACAGTTGCATGGGCTGCCATGGGCCGGTCACCGAGTCGGACCCCTACTCCACATGGAAGGGCAGCCTCATGGGCCTGGCGGGGCGAGATCCGTTGTTCTTCGCGCAAATGACAAATGCCAACCAGGATGTCGGCAACGTGGGCTACTACTGCCTGCGGTGCCACGTGCCCAATGCGATCGTAAGCGGACACGCAAACGACACCATGGGTGACACGCTCGATTTCTATGACGCCGACGGCGTCTCCTGTCACTTCTGTCATTCCATGGTGGACCCGATCTACAAACCGGGCATCAGCCCAGTTGAAGACGTTTCGATTCTCGCAAGCCTCGCCGATGTCCCGCAGTACTACGGCAACGCGGCCTTTGTACTCGACCCAGAGGGACGTCGACGTGGCCCCCGGACCGATGCGAATCAGGATTACCATCAAGTGCTGCACTCGCCCTTCCATCAGAGCAGCGACTTCTGCGGTACCTGTCACGATGTCGGCAACCTTGCGACGACGCGGCAGCCCGATGGCACCTGGCAGTACAACAGCATCGGCGAGCCCTCCCCCACCGAGGACCCGTGGGAGATGTTCCCGCTTGAGCGGACCTACACCGAGTGGAAACTCAGTGAGTTCGCCAGCACCGGTGTGGACATGGGCGGACGCTTCGGCGGCGTTGGCGTCACGGTCGTCTCGACCTGCCAAGACTGCCACATGCCTCGCACCTCGGGCGATGCCTGCATCTTGGGGCCGACTCGGCCCGATCTGGCCCGGCACGACTTTGCTGGTGCCGCTGCTCCCATACTTGATCTCATCGCGGCGCACTACGTTGACGATCCAGACGTCGATCTCGATGCCATCGCCGCGGCGCGAGCCAAGGCCGTTGAGATGCTGCAACTCGCTTCGTCACTCGAAGTCGAGCAGGAGTGCGGTTCTCTCCGCACCCGCGTCATCAACGAGTCCGGTCACAAGATCCCAACCGGCCACATCGAAGGGCGACGAATCTGGGTCAATGTGCGTCTGTATGACGCCGGTGATGTACTCATCGATGAGTACGGCCACTACGACTACGTCGAAGCACACCTCGACGAACCCTCCACCGAAATCTATGAGATGCACGTGGGCCTGAGCGAAGCGGCTTCCAAATTGACCGGCTATCCCGCCGGGCCAACCGGTCACATGGCCCTTGCTGACACCATCGAGAAAGACAATCGTATTCCGCCCCGCGGCTTCAACAACGCTGCCTACGAACAGGGCGGCGCGCCGGTGGTCGAGCATGTCTACGCCGACGGCCAGTACTGGGACGACTCATGGTTCGCCATGCCCCCGGAGACGGCGAGTGCCGAAGTGTTCGTGTACTACCAGAACACGCCACGGCACTACATCGAGATGCTCCGTGACGGCAACGTCACCGATGACTGGGGCGACATCCTGTACGACCTCTGGGTCGAGACCGGCAAGGGCACGCCCATCGAGATGACGCATGACGCCATCACCATCGATGTCTTCGTGCAGGGCGATCTGGACTGCGACGGCTCGGTGGGTGTCGATGACCTACTCATGGTGATCGAGGCATGGGGCCAACATGACTCCCCGGCCGACCTCAATGGTGACCGGATCGTGGACACGAACGATCTGCTGAGTTTGTTGTCTGCTTGGTGAGTTTGATGCAACGCATCGACCAGTTCATCACCATCTGAACTCCGGCCGCCACCGCTCGTAACTTGATTCGAAGAAAACAACCGGAGCGTGGCCGAACGTCGCAATGCGGCCCGCTGGCACCGCAACGTGGGAGAGCAAAAGGATTCAGTGGCACGGACCCCAAGCAGACAGCACAATGAGGATGTCGTTCACGCCGACGATTCCGTCGCCATCCACATCCGCCGCGCAGCCGCTGCATGGGCCGAAGTTGGCGATGAGGTTGAGCATGTCGTTTACGCCGACGGTTCCATCACCATCGATATCGGCGGCGCAGTCTTCGCACTCCTCGCTCACGGTGTTCCCACCAAGGTCCACATGGTTTCCGCCCACCTGCGGAGCGGAATTTCCGCAATTCTGGGTGTCACCCATCGTGGCTGCGGCGCTGTCGAAGAAGTAGATACCGCCGCCGTCTGAGGCGGTGTTCTCACGAATGGTGCAGTTCATCACCGAGGGCTCGCTGCGACGCGAAAAGAAGCCGCCGCCCCGATCCGCCGCCGTGTTGAATTCGAAGAGGCAATCGGACACCGTGACGTTGCTCGGCACATCAGGGTCATTCTCACCAACGGCTGCTACGCCACCACCATCGCGACCGCAGGTGTTCTCGCGAAAGATGCAGTTGGTGATTGTTGTATATGAGCCATAGGCGTTGCTCATGCCGCCACCGTCGCCGTTGACGGTATTTCCCTCGAACAAGCAATCGGTCACGACCGGATAGCACGGGCCACCACCGGTCCCGCTGCCGTAGACGCAGATGCCACCACCGCTGCCGAGCGGATTGTCTGTCTGGAGATTGTTCGTGAACGTACAGGCTGTGATTGTCGGGCTGCTGCTTGATCGGATGAAGATCCCGCCGCCGACGTTGTACGTGGTGTTTGCAACGAAGTCGCACTCGATAATCGTGGCATCACTGTAAACCGTGCACGTCATACCACTGCCCCAACTGGCCGTATTCCCCTCGAACAGACATCGCTCGATTACCGGGCGAGCGATGTTGATGTTGTACAGGCCGCCACCGTGACCCTCGACGACGTTGTTGCGAAAAACACAGTCGGAGATCGTCGGCGTGCCGCTGTTGATACACATCCCCCCGCCACCCCAGGTGACATTGTTCTCAAGCAAGCAATTGCGGATGGTCGGCGAAGCGCTCCGCACAAAAACCCCACCACCACACAGCACGTTGCCGAAGACGGGATCACTTACGATTTCACCCGTACCGTGACCGATGCGAAATCCCTCAAGTACGCTTCCGGCGCCTTCTTCGGACGCAAACCGCACAACGGGTCCGGTCAAGCCGGTTCCGTCGATGGTGGTCTTGCTCGAACCGGCACCCGTCACGGTGATGGCCTTGCCCGAGAAGTCGATGAGTTCGTTGTAGATCCCCGGCTGCACCTGCACAATATCACCGGATACAGACACATTAATTGCGGCTTGAATCGTGCTGTAATGATCCGGCACAAGCAGCACCTCGCCATGCGCCACACTGACTGCGCATGCCACGGCAACACCACACACTTGAACAAATCGCACGGGTTCTCTCCTTCTCGATCACCCCACCATATCGCTCCATGCGAAAGGGACAAGCGCAAATCAATAATGTGGCCGATCCGGCATGTCTCGAAACTCCCGCCAGATCTTCAACATCTCCTCATGTTCGACTCCCAGGACCGGCAGAGCCCGATCCGGGCCGGGCAATTTCACCGCCTCATGGATCGGCACATCATCAAAATTACCGCACTCCTTCGCATCCTGAGCGGTTGTGGCATAGTAGATCGTGTCGATCCGAGCCCACCAAGCCGCCGCGTAGCACATCGGGCATGGCTCGCAACTCGTGTACAGGATGCAGTCGGACAGGTCATGGGTACCGATCGCACTGCACGCGGTCCGAATGGCTGCCATCTCAGCGTGCCATGTCGGATCCTTCTCGGCGATCACGCGATTGGCGCCTTCGGCAATAATCTCGTCCCCGCGCACGATGACGCATCCAAATGGCCCACCGGCCCGCTCGACGATGGAGGTCTGTCGTGCGAGTTCAATCGCTCGTTGCATGAAGTGATGATGCTCGGTCATTGGCTGATCTCGGATGTTCTTGTACAAGCGACTTTCACAATAAAGGCCTTCGTCCACACCTGGTCGTGCCAGCAGATCTTCTCATATCATATCTCTCGCATAATGATGAAATCATCTATGCCAATTCAGCAATTCGGAGCAAAACCGCAACAGATAGTATGAAGTTCAGTCTTGTCAGTTTGACAGCGCCGATCTGATGGGGCACGTCACCGTCGAAAGCATTCCATACTCGGGAGTCCACAGATGTACACACTCGCCTTGCTTTCCCTGATTCTGGTCTCAACGCTTTTTGCCGACCCTCTTGCCTCGCTGAGCAAAGATGACCGCGCCGCCATCGCCATGCTCGGGAACGGCGTCATCCTCGATACCGTCAAGACTGATCCCGTGGTTCAGGCCACCGACTGGCTTCCCCTTCGTCCTTCCTCACTCACCTTTGTCCGGACGACAGGCACCAAGGCGGGACAGACCGAGACCATTTCCATCATCAGCACCACACGCGCGCCGGGAAGTCCGGTCGGCTCGAAGAAAGGCGGTTGGTCCGAGAAAGATCCAGAGCTTTGGACACGGTATCTCGATGTCAGCAACGGAAACATTCGCGTGCCTTCATCGCTCAACGTTCCAGAAGCAGTCGTCAGCAAATTTGAACCCGCAGATCCACTGATCCTTGCCGGCGTGAAGCCTGGCCAAGCAGTCACACAGCGCGTATCAGTCAAGGTCTACGACGTGGGCGATCCTACAACCGTAGCGCACTCCGGAACATTGGATTCCGTCTATCGCGATCTCGGTGGCTTCAAACTCGCTGTTCCTGCCGGAACATTCAATACGAGACTCATCAAGACCACCTACAACGGAAAGATCGGGCCGGCAAATGTCGCCTATGCTGCATGGGTCTTCTATGCCAAGGACGTCGGCCCCGTCGCCTTCATCGGCCACAGGGATGTCACCGCCTTCCTGATCTACAACGATGCACAACGGTTTGGCGCGGTGTTACGATCGAATGGTGCTGGTAAGACAAAAACTGATTCAGCGGGCAACTGATACCAGCCGAAGCGTTTCGATAGAAAGACGCCCACCGTCCATGTGAATACTCATTGGGCCGCTTGGCGAAGCTGCGCCACTGGCAACTTCAAGCCCATTGAGCCTGACGGCAATATGCCCCCGCTCGCAGGAGACCATGAGGTCATACCAGCCGTCTTCCGGCACCAGATCGACCGATCGCTCGTCTACGTCGATCACGCTCCCGGTTTGGGGGTCTGTTCCAGCAAGGGTGACATCAACGCCGCCGAAATCCAACGTCGCCGATGTACCCGCAGCAAATCGAATCCTCCCACGCACATGGAAGTCTCTCGGGCAGGTTGCGCGCAACTGGATACGCCCAGACCCTTCCAGCACCATGGCTCCGCCTGCAACCATTGCTCCGAGC
>DOVP01000299.1 GCA_003520025.1 Phycisphaerales bacterium | reverse complement strand
ATGCGTTTGGACTACGAGTTCGTGGTCGGAGACATCATTGAACCCGAAGATTGGAACGGCCAAGAGGATCCGCTGTATTACCTGACAGCGAGATACACCCGAGCACTTGAAAAACTGATTGCCGACTGCCCTGAGCAGTATCTTTGGATCCACCGCCGGTGGAAGAGCCGACCACGGCATGTTCGAGCCGGAAAGCCCATGCCTCCCTCACTGGAGCATCAACTTCGCAGCCTGCCGTGGATGAGTGACACCGATGCTGAAACACTCATTGAGACCTCCAATCGAGAATCTGCCGCGGTCCGGTGACAGAGCGACCCGCAACCGGTGATACTGCGTTGCTCATGGATCCACGACTCCAGTCCCTGTCCATTCTGGTCGTCGATGACGATGAGGACATTCGCGCCAGCATGAGTCTGGCCCTGCGGTCTGAAGGTGGGAACATCCTGCAGGCAGCGGACGGGAATGAGGCTGTCGCGATGTGGCGAAGCCATGAACCGGATGTGGTGGTGCTAGACATGATGCTCCCGAAACGCTCGGGCTTCCTGGTGCTGGAGGAACTGCAGGAGGCGAGCGAACCACCGATCGTCATCATGGTGACCGCCAACGAGGGTCGGCGTCACGAGGACTATGCCCACGCACTTGGTGTTCACGCCTATCTGACCAAACCGATTCCGTTGGAGACACTGATTCGGACCATTGAGGAGTTGGTATAGGTGCTCGGTAACGGGGGCTGGCCTCTTCCGCTTACAATCCCACCGTGCCTCAGCAATACGCCATCACGTCCCGCGAGTCGAACAAAGGGCCGCAGACTTTGGGGTCTCGACGTGAAATCATCGAGCAACTGTCCACGCTCAATACTGGACCGGAGCAGCCAGATGACGATGTACTCTGGGGTCCGGGCCTTCGACTTGAGATGACGCCCGGTCAGGATCCGGTCACACAGATGCTGCTGACTATTGTCGAAGAGGAAATTGCTTGGCTCAGCGTCATGCGGCTGGCTCGGGAATGTCGGTGGCGCATCACTGATGTGGAGACCGGCCATGAATTGGAACCCGTGTGAGTGAGCAGATGGAGCACGGACCGAGTGAGGGATTGGAGATCGTCCTCAGCACAGAGTCTCTGCCCACCGCGATGGCATGGGCGCATGAGTATCGAGGTGACGTCACGCTCATTACCAGAATCGGCGAAGCGCACGTTGGCTATGTGTTTGATCTGCCTGAGGACGGTGTCCGCCTCGACCCGGCCGATGGCTCGCCTCGCATGCTGATCCCGACCGACGAACTTGTTTCGATCCGTTTTTCCGGCCGCGACATGGCCGCAGGAAAATCCTTCGACCGGTGGATCGATCGCTATATCAGCAAAAAACTTGCTGGCGAAGAGGCGAGCATCCCATCGGAACCCACCGATAGCTGAAACTCCTCACGCCGCGCGGCGGGCCTGATTGAGCAGTGCGTTGAGAGATAGCGCCCGGCGGCCACCGGCCTGTTCGATCACGACACGATCGACGCCAAGAGTCGCCAAACGACGCAGACAGTCAATGGACGAGTTGCCGGCCATGGACATCACAATCTCGCGATTGTGACTTTCATCATGGAGCGTGATATGGGCAACCTGCGCCATGGCACGCTGTTTGTCAACGAAAAGTCGAATCGTGGGAGTCTCGTCAAGGATCTCGATGAGAGGCAGGTCGATGGCGGCAGGATCACGAAGCAGCAAGACCCGCTCCTGACGCTCCAGCCAAGCCCACGCGGATGCATCGCTGTCCAAGGAAGCCTCCTGCTCCCAAGCCTTCTGCATGGCCCCCACCAGCGGCTCCAGTGGCAGACGAATACTGCTCGGGCCATGGTCTATGCGGATCCACTGAAGGCCGCGGGCGTGCAGCCGGGTCAATACGCGGAGCGCTGTATCGCGATCGATGGCCACCGAACGAACTGCGATATCCGACACTTCGCCGATCCACCCGGCAATGGCCGCTCGTGAGCGACGGCGAGTGGTGAAGAAAAGCGCCACCGGATCATCGCCTTCCAACGCAATGTAAGGCAAGGCAGAATCGTGCCCATCAAGGACCGGCACATGCCATCGGAGAAACTCGGCTGCCCGCCAAATCGCTGCAATCGGCCCATCGCAGGCCGCCGGATGCCGATGCGTGCTGGCGTTGCTGACTTTCAATGCGGTCTGGTCTGACATCTGAATCTCCTGTTCGGTGCTCCGATGCACACCCCGACAATGCGATACGTCCGAAAACCATTCCCGGGTTCGGCCAGAAGTCCCGAAAAAGACTCCGCGAGCCAGCGGGAATTCCATCCACTCCCTTCTCCCATTTCTCGCAAGCAAGGCCTGTGAAGCGAGCGGAGGGGGCATTTGGTCATACAGCCGAACGCATCTGATGCCGGATCCGGAGCCCGCTCTGCGGTTCGGCTTATTCCCTCTTCGGCGGAATCGACAACGCTTTCGGCGAAGCTGCAGACAGCAAGTCCTTTGTATACCCGTGCTTGGGGCTCGACAGAATCTCTTCGCCCGGGCCGGACTCTACCACTCGCCCGTGAGACATGACCACCACCTGATCCGCCCAGTCGTGGACAGAACGCAAGTCGTGCGTGATGAGCAGCACGCCGGCACCCCGCTCGGCGGCCCCGCCGAGCAGGGCGAGCATCTCTCGGCGGTTGATCGAATCGAGGGCCGTCGTGGGCTCGTCGGCAAGGATCAACGCGGGCGATGCCGCAAGCCCCATCGCGATGAGTACCCGCTGCCGCATGCCGCCACTGAGTTCGTGCGGAAAGGCGTGGGCTACGCGAGCCGGCTCGTCGATCCCAGCCCCTGCGAGCGCCTCGCGGCACCATGCTGCCCCTTCTCGGCCCCCCGGGGAAAACCGACGACGACGGGCCTCCAACATCTGCCGATCAATTCGCATGACCGGATCGAGAGCGGTCATGGGTTCCTGAAAGATCATGCTCATATCCCTACCCCGCATGGCTCGCCGCTGCTTGGGGGTACACCTTGCCAAGTCGATTCCATTTACGAAAATGGCTCCACTCCGCTGCCGCAGGCCCGCGGGAAGCAGGCCGAGCACGGCCAAGGCCGTCAGTGTCTTGCCGCTTCCCGACTCTCCCACGAGCGCTGTCATCCCGCCCGACTCGATGAGGAATGAGACATCGGAAACCAACTCGCCCCCGTCGGCAGTCGTGATCTCCAAGCCACGGATGTCAAGGCAAACGGTCATGTCGCTGCGTCCCGTTGCCGCGGATCGATGGTCAGCCGCAGCGATTCGCCCAGCACCATCAGGGCGATGAGCGTCACAGCAATGAGCAAACTCGGCCAGAGCAGCAGCCACCACCGCGACTGCACCGGATTCAGTTCCGAGAGCGCCGCGGCGGCCATGTTGCCCCAACTGGGAAGCGGCTCCTGCACACCAATCCCCAGGAAACTCAGGAAAGCTTCGGAGAGCATTGCCATCGGCACGATGAGCGCCGTGCAGGCCACAATTGGCCCGGCAATCCATGGCAGGTAATACCGCCGAACGAGCCGCCCTGTGGGAACACCAACCACCCGAGCCGACTCGATGAACGGCTGCGTGCGAAGGCTCAGTACCTGACCACGCACCACCCGTGCAAGCGTCAGCCAACTCACGGCGCCGATCGCAATCCACAATGTCGCCAGATCCAGCAGCAGCCCCGACGCCCCACCACTGCCAACGCCGGTCCGATCGCGGAACCCGTCCATCGCAACGGCCAGCAACACCACCAGCAGGATGGACGGCAGGCCGTAGAGCACATCAACGATCCGCATCAACACCGCGTCCACCCGACCGCCAGCCATTGCGGCGGCCAAGCCCCATGTCGTTCCAAGCAGCAGTGCCGTCGTTGCGGCCGCAAAGCCCACCACCAATGAAATGCCACTGCCGAGCAGGAGCCGAGCCGTCACATCGCGTCCAAGCCGGTCCGTCCCGAGCAGCCCATGCGATCCGCCCCAACTCGGTGGTTGCAGCGCCTGTGCCGGATTCGCCGCCTCGAAACGAGCCGCCGCGCGCCCACTGCTCCCGAGCGTCCAAGGCAAACTCCCAAGTGACACCACCACCATCAAAATCAAAAACCCCCCCGCAATCCAGGTCGATCGGCGGCGGGTTCGGGTGGGCGTTGGCATACGCCGGATGGTAGGGGGTCAGGTGCCGGTACCCGACTATTTTCAGCGCTTCAGCAACCACTCCATCTTGCGTGTGACCTCATTGCCAAAGTCATCCGCCTGCCGAGCGAGTTCCATCTCGGCTTCCTCGAGTTCACCACGCATGCGGTCGAGATACAGTTGCCGGGTGCTCAAGGTCGCCGCGATCTGGGCCTCGACCAGAGCTCGGAATTCCGCTTCGACGGCCGGATCGGGCCG
>DOVP01000225.1 GCA_003520025.1 Phycisphaerales bacterium | reverse complement strand
TTGATTGCAAAGACCACGGCGCCGGGGATGAGGGCAAACTGCTTGTTTAGTTTCTCTTCGATCGCAGCAGCACTCTGTCCATCTCCCGTGCGTTCGTCCCATGGTTTCAGGGTGGGCACCATGAATCCCGAGTTGATTTGGCTGATACTGGAAATGAAGTCATACCCGGCGATTTCGATGACCTCTGTGATTTCCGGGATCTCGCTGCAGATGTCATACACCTGTTTTTCGATTTCAAGTGTTCGTTCCAGTGACGATCCTGAAGGAAGTTGCACGGCAACGAAGAGGGAGCCCTGGTCTTCATCCGGCACAAATCCCGTTGGAGTCATGGAGAGAAGCCCGAACACGAGGACCAGTATGCCGCCGAGGATGAGGACGGCAACCCATGCCACGCGGCTGAACCCTCGAACGATGACTGCATAGATGCACGTCATCCAGTGAATAGACGCGTTGACGGGAGTGAAGAGCTTCTTGAGGAATCCCCCCCCCATCTTTCTCTTGAGAATCAGGGCGCACATTGCGGGGGTCAGCGTCAGCGACACGATACTTGACAGAATGACCGAGAATGCGATGGTGAGCGCAAACTGATTATAGAGTTGTCCTGTGATCCCGGGCATCATTGCGGCGGGCACAAACACCGCGAGCAGCACGAGGGTTGTCGCCACGATTGGCCCCCGTACCTCACGCATCGAATTTGAGGTGATCTCGCGAACAGTGACGTCTTCATCAGCTTCTTCCATTCCGCGTTCGACGTTTTCCACCACGACGATTGCATCATCAACAACCAAACCGACCGCAAGGACAAGACCGAGGAGGGTCAGCATGTTGATGCTGAAGTCGAACATGAGCATGATGGCGAAGGCACCGATGATTGACACGGGAATGGCAATCACAGGTATGAGCGTCGCGCGAATTGACTGGAGGAAGATGAAGATGACAAGCACGACAAGCCCGACCGCTTCGAGAATTGTCCAAATCAGATCGGTGATCGACGCCATGATGAAATCAGTGGCGTTGTAACTGAGTTTCCAGGTGATGCCCGTTGGAAGATTTTTTTCAAGTTGCTCCATCGTCGCCTGAATGCCATTGGCGACGTCCAACGCATTGGCGGTTGACAATTGGAATACGCCCAATTGCGCGGCGGGTTGTCCATTCTGCATACTGTCGCTGACATAAGTGGCAGCACCGAGTTCAACTTCCGCAACGTCCTTGAGTCGAACCACCTGCCCAGGCGATGCGCGAAGGATGATGTCTCCAAACTGCTCTGCCGTCACAAGGCGACCGAGTGTGTTGATCTGTAGTTTGAATGCGGGACTCTCGTCGAGAGGCGGCACACCAACAGCGCCTGCGGCGACCTGCTGATTCTGATTACTGATCGCTGAAACGATATCTTCGGTGGAAATGCGATAGGTCGCCATGAGATCCAGATTCATCCAGATCCGCATGGCATACTGACGTAGGCCGAAGTTGGTAACTTGGCCAACGCCCGCAACCCGTTTGAGTGGATCGGTGATGTGGATGTCGGCGTAGTTGCTCAGGTATGCACTGTCATATCGCCCGTCGGGTGAGAGCAAGGAAACCACTGCCGTCATCTGTGTTGACTGCTTGGTGACCGTGATGCCGGTTCGCTGCACCTCCCCCGGCAATCTGGCTTCGGCCTGCTGCACACGGTTCTGAACATCAACGGCGCCGATGTTCTGGTCATAGCCGACTTCAAACGTCACAACAATGTTGGAATAACCGTCATTCGTACTGGACGATGACATGTAGATCATGCCTTCAACGCCATTGACCTGCTCTTCGACGAGCCGAGTAATGACGCTGGAAACCGTATTAGCAGAGGCACCGTTGTAATTGGAGACCACCGTTACCTGCGGAGGCGCGACCTGCGGGTACTGAGCGATCGGAAGCACTAGCATCGAGACCGCGCCTGCAAGGGTGATGATCAACGAGATGACCGTCGCGAAGATCGGTCGTTTGATGAAAAAATCAATCATCCGTTGGTCTTCTTCGCCTCGCTGGAAGTCGGTGAGTTTCCAGACTTCTTCATGTCAGATGGGGGCGTGCCAGGCGCTTTTGGGGGCGGCGCTTCTGTGATTGTGGTCCCATTGAATCGAATCTTTCCGACACCACCTCGGACAACACGGTCGCCCTCGCTTAGGCCCGACTTGAGAACTGCTGTTCCATCCTGTTGCATTTGGACAACGACCTTGGTTTCCTTGACGGTATTGTCGCTTTCGACCTTCCAGACATATGTGTCACTTGCGAGTGAAACCAACGCTTCGGAAGGGATGGTTACAACATTCTTGAGTATGTCCATCGTGATCGTTGCTTCACAGTACTGCCCAGGGAGCAGCTCATAGCCAGTATTGTCGACATCAGTCCACATGCGAATGAGGCTCGTATTGGGATTCGCCGTGTTGTCGACGAACGTGATCGTTCCTTCGCGAGTCCACGACTTCTCTCGTGGAATGGTGATTTTCGCGCGAAGCGGCTGATTGGCGGTCCACTTGGCGAGATACTCTGGAAACTCGTTGGCACTCGGGGCGAAGTTGATCCGAATCGGGTTGGCGGAGATGAGTGTGCACAGCGTGGCAGCTTCTGTGCCCGGCACCACCAGTGTGCCGGGATCGATCGATGTAGCACCGATACGACCCGCGATGGGTGCTCGAACCTCGGTATACGACAGATCGAGTTCCGCTTGTACGACCTGTGCTTCGGCCGACTGCACTTTTGCTTTGGCGACCGCAAGATTGGCTTCATACTGGTCGTATTCCTCCTTGGCAACTGCTCCGGACGCCACCAGCGGGGTGTTGCGGACCACAATGATCTGGGCGAGCAACTCCTGTGCCTGCGCTTCTGCAAGTGTCGCCTGAGCCACCAGAAGATTCGCCTCATATGGTGCCTGCTGGATGACGAACAACAATTCGCCCTCTTCTGCCAGCGATCCCTGCTTGACATTGCGTGTTTCAAGCCACCCTTCGACGCGAGCAACGATCTCGACCTGCCAGACCGGTGAGGCAATGGCGGGATAGGTTCGTTTGATTGGGAAGTCGCCAGTCGCCGCTTTGGTTGTTGTGACCGGGACAGCTGGCGCTGTCGCAGAAGAACTACTTGGAGTACTGTCATTGCACGCCGGGGTCAGCAGCGCCAGCAGCACAAGCGATGCAGATCGATACATCATGAAGAGGATTCCTTGGATTCCGAGGTGAGTACGGGAAGACTGCCACTGGTCCAGCCGCCGCCGAGAGCGCGGTACAACTCCACCATCGTCTCGGCGCACAGCCCGCGTGCTTGCATAAGCGAGTCTTCAACTTCCAGTAGATCCCGCTGTACTTCAATTACGGTCAGAAAGTCCGTAGTGCCGTGTTCATACTGTTGCAACGAGAGGTCGTAGGCGAGTTGAGCTGCTTGCGTCGCATCGGCGAGATCTTCCCGCTGATTTACAGTGAGCGCGAAACCGATCAACCCACTTTCCACTTCGCCGATCGCCTGCAGGACGGTCTTCTCATAAAGAAGCAGCGCCTGCCGCGTGAGTGCTTCCTGTTGGTTGACTACCGATCTAAGCCTTCCACCATTGAAGATGTCCCATGTGAAACCGGGCCCAGCGGCATAGGATCGGCTGGCCCACTGAAAGAGATCTGAGAAACTCGATGCGCCGAATCCGAACTGTCCAGTAAGAGTGAGTTTGGGATAGAGATTCGCGGTTGCTTGTCCGATTCGTGCCGTTGCGGCCGCAAGTGCTCGCTCGGCCGATCGGATGTCCGGTCGTCGCCGCAGTAGATCGGCCGGGATACCCACCGCGAGTTCGGATGGCACATCCGGAATCTGACCCGACTCAGGAATGAGGCTGTTCAACGATCCAGGAGTGGTTCCAAGAAGCAGAGCCAGATTGGACATTTCGCTCGCTATCGATGCGCCGAGTTGCGGGATGAGCGACTCTGATTCTGCGAGTTGGGCCTTTGCCTGAGCGAGTTTGGATATTGTTGTGGTGCCGGCAGCAAGTTGCTGTTCCACAAGAGCGACAAAGCGACGTTGCGACCGAATGTTCTGGTCTGCAACATTCAGTCGCGCTTGCAGGGTGCGAATGGAGATGTAGGAAGAGGCGACCTCTGCGCGAAGCGTCACCAAGGCATATCGCCAGTCTTCAACGGATGCTTGAAGATCTCCTACAGAAGCCTCAATGCCTCGTGAGATTCGCCCAAACAGATCAATTTCCCACGATGAATCAAGGCCAACCTGCCATGAGTTGTACGGAGTACCTCCGAAAGCGGGACCGACACTAGTGGGGTCCGCACCGGGAATTCGATTCCTGCTGTAAGTCGCCAGCGCGCCGATATCTGGATACAAGTCTGCCGACGCGATCCCGTACTGCGCCCGGTACTGGTCGATGCGTTCAACGGTTGCACGAAGGTCGAAGTTATTGGCCGTCGCAATTGTGATCAAGTTGTCGAGCACCGGATCATGGAAGCGCTGCCACCAGGTTGCCGGCTCAGCCGGTGGTGTCTGCTCCGCAGCGTCGGTCCAGGCATAC
>DOVP01000224.1:19867-23709 GCA_003520025.1 Phycisphaerales bacterium | reverse complement strand
ATCGACACGGAGGTCGATCTTGAGGATGCCCGCGTCGTACTCCACACCATGCTTGATGCGGTCGTGGCTACGTTCCGCACGAACATCTATGTTGAGCAGCGATACGCCTTGTCAATGCGGCTCGATCCGGCACTGCTTCAGTGTGACGATCGCCCCGATCTTCCTTACGGCGTCTTCTACGTGCACGGGCGTGGATTCAATGGGTTCCATGTGCGGTTTCGTGACATTGCCCGCGGTGGTGTTCGCGCGGTGCTTCCGCGGAGTGGCCCGCAGTTCACCCGCGAGGCGGAGCGTCTCTACGACGAGGCGTACGGGCTCGCATCTGCGCAGCAACTCAAGAACAAGGACATCCCCGAGGGCGGCGCCAAGGCGGCCATTCTGGTACATCCCGACGAACTCCGCGATCGCAGCATCAAGGCCTTTGTCGATGCGCTGCTGGACTTGATCGTCGATGATCCGGCCATCACATCGCGAGTTGTGGACCGCTTCGGCGTACCCGAACTGATCTACCTCGGCCCGGACGAGAACATCTCGCCCACGCTCATCAACTGGATCGTCGCATGGGCCGCGCGGCGGGGATATCCGATTCCAACGGCGCTCATGAGCAGCAAGCCCGGCGCCGGCATCAATCACAAAGAATTTGGCGTCACGAGCGAAGGCGTGGTTGTCTTCCTTGAAGTCGGACTGCGAGCAATCGGCGTGCACCCGCATCGGGATCGATTCACCGTGAAGATCACCGGCGGGCCCAATGGCGATGTCGGAGGCAACGCCATTCGCATCATGCACCGGGAATTCGGCGAAAACGCCTGTATCGTCGGCATTGCCGACGGCAGCGGCTCGGCCGAAGACCCGGCAGGACTGAATCACGAAGAACTGCTGCGGCTGGTCGATGCCGGTCTGCCGATCGCCTCCTTCGATGCCTCGAAACTCGGTCCAGAGGGCCGGATGGCTGACCTCGAAGCCGCCGAGGGTGTCCGGCTTCGCAATACACTGCACAACCGCGTCGTGGCCGATGCATTCGTGCCCTGCGGCGGTCGGCCTGCGACGGTGCATCAGGCGAACTGGCGTGAGTTCCTGCTTGAGGACGGCACGCCGTCGAGCAGATTGATCGTTGAGGGCGCGAATCTCTTCCTGACCCCACGAGCCCGCAGCCACCTCGCGGACGCAGGCGTCGTGATTTTCAGGGATTCGTCGGCGAACAAATGCGGGGTAATCTGCTCGAGTTATGAGATCGGCGCCAGCATGCTGCTCTCACCCGACGAGTTCATCGACATCAAGCAGCAATTCGTCAACGAAGTGCTCAGCAAACTGCGTGAACTCGCCCGGCTTGAGGCCGAACTGCTCGCTCGGATGCTGCGTCGTCAACCTCGGCTGCATCTGCCGGAAGCAAGTGTGCGGCTCAGTCGCGCAGCCATCCGCACGGCCGACGCGATTGAGGGTTCACTTGACGGGCTCAGTGAGAATGATCTGGCCATCATGGAGACGACCATCGCCGATCATCTCCCCGAGATCCTGCTCGCGACTGCGGGCGATCGTCTGGAGGAGCGGATGCCACCTGCGTATCGCCGCTGGCTGATTGCCAAATCACTGGCAGCCCGAATCGTGTACCGCGAGGGGCTTGAAGCAGTCGAGGCGGTCGAATCCGATTCGATTCCAGCACTGGCCGTCGAGTTTCTCAGGCGTGAACAGCAGCGAAACCACTTGGCGGATGAAGTCGATGCCTCAGCCGTGGACCATGCTGCCGACATCGCTTCGCTTCTGCGAACGACCCCCATCCTCTCGACGATTCCTTGCAACAACGACTCCGAGGAGGCCTGATCATGTTGGCGATGTGTCTGATGCTGCTCGTGGTCGAAGGCGAATCACCGCCGGCCTCGCCGCCACCGACCCGCTGCATCGTCCACTATGACGGGCAGCACCGCGTATGCGGCGAACTCGTCGGCCGCGATGAGGACGCCGTACACATCACTGACGAAGCGGGCATGCAGCACAGCATTCCGCTTCCACGGGTGGTGGCGATCGAGCCGCTGCTGGAACTTCCGGCGCCAAGCGAGGGCATCGTGGAACTGATCGATGGGCGACAACTCCGTGGTCTGCTCAAACGGGATGACTGCAATGCCGTCGAGATCATGCTGCACGGTGTACCGGTGCAAATGGAACGCCACCACGTGTCCCGAGTGTGGATTCTCGACCCGCTCGAAAAACGGTATGCGGAATTGAAGAAATCAATGCCGCTGGAGCGGCCCGGCGCCCATCTGGCCTTCTGCCGGTGGCTGGTCCGGGAAAAAGCATGGCCTCTGGCCGTCCTCGAACTCGAGGCGCATACCAGCACACATCGCTCGGCCGAGGCGACCCGACTGCTACGAGCGGCGCGAGCCCAACATAAACTCAACAGTTCGCAGAGCGGAGCAAAGGATGGAGACCAAAAGGAGTCCGTGACCTCCAACCCTCGAAGCCCTGAACCGGTTGATGATGCTGCGGTCAATCTCATCCGAGTCTACGAACTCGATCTGAACAATCCGCCGCCAATCCAGATCAACGAAGAAACGAGGCGGGCATTCCTTGATGCCTATCGCACCAGCATGCTGCTGCCGCAGACCAAGGAGGGCCTCGCCACCTTGCTTGCAGGCGAGCCCATCGATGTGCTGAAACTCATATTTGCGCACCGAGCGAGAGAGTTCTACGGGCAGGTGCAGGTGCTGAAGGAGCCCGAGGCATTTCGTCGGTTTCGCCAATCTGTCCACGATCTCTGGCTCGTTCCAAAGTGCGGCTCCACCGACTGCCACGGGGGGCCGGATGCTGGCCGATTCCAGCTGATCAGAAGCACTCGCTTGAATGACCGAATTCGCACAAGCAACCTGCTCATCCTGGACGCGCTCACGTTGGATGGGCAACCGATGATCAACTGGACCGACCCGATGCAGTCCACCCTGATCCAGTACGCCCTTCCTGCCAAGCAGGCCAGCCGACCCCACCCCTCCGTCGTTGGGTGGCGGCCAGCCCTGAAATCACCGAAAAGCCCAACGACAATGGCCACGACCCGGTGGATCGAATCGATGATGCGTTCGCCGCGGCCCACATATCCCGTTGAGCCGCCTATCAAGGCCCCTACCGAGACACCCGAAACACCCAGGCTGCCACGGTAGCCCCCACAGGCAGGGGGCCGACCCGCGACGGCTGCTATAGTTCCTCGTTTTGAGATACCAACTCTCGGGGGATGGAGTCACTGCGTCATGCGATCACGCCTGCTCTTGTCGGCACTCTTTGTCGCCGCCGCCCTGACCGCCTGCGAGAATCAGGAGGCGGCATCGCATCGCGCAGCAGTGGCGGCGATCGAAGCGGCAACCGCATCGCTCCGAGAAGCCCCCCCCACCGGCGAGCAGGCCATTCCACACTTGAAGTCGATTGCGAAGACGCTTCGTGGACTTCGGGGGTTGAGCCGCACGCTGAAAGCCAGTCAGTACCGCCTGCTTACGCAAGTCGATCTCCAACTTGCCGGATACATCCACCAAAGCGGTCTGGAATCACGAACCGCCGCCATCGACATGGCTGCCACCATTGCGGCGCTGCAGGGCTCGGCGAGCCTTCAGAAGCAGCGACTCGGCCAGCGGGCTGCAACTCCAGAACAACTTGGCGGAGACGAACTGGCCAATTCACGTATCGCCACGATTCAGCAGCAGGAGAACCTCCAGCGGCAACACCAGCAGCGGCAACCGGATCTGGCTACGGCGGAGCGGACCAACAAAGAAGCTGCTGCAGAGGCACTGACGCTGCGCACACGGGCAGCCGAACTGCTCGCGCGGGCAGCGGCCGTGGACGCCATCACCGGCAAGCCGCTGCGA
>DOVP01000224.1:0-19445 GCA_003520025.1 Phycisphaerales bacterium | reverse complement strand
CTTGAACTGGCGAATCTCTCCCTCGAGACCGAAGGTGTTTCAGCCCAAGTGGACGTGATCGACTCGGAAATCGAGCGGGTCCATGCACTCGCCACGCACAGACGAGAACATGACGAGGCTGGTGAGGAAACGCTCCGCACCCTGAATGAACGACTCGGCGAGGCGAGTGTCGCCCTGATCGACTCGCTGACAGGACCGCTGCGAGAGAATTATGACACGACCATCGCCACCCTTCAGCAGGCCGCCCAGTCCGCCAGCAAGGTGCAAGGCGATCGATCAAGCAAGGAAGGCGATCTACTCGCTCAGATTCAGACCCAAGTGGTATTGATGAACATTGCCAGGGCGCGGGCCGACATGCTCGCCCGCTCCATTCGCCTGCTCGGAGCAGTGGCCACCCTCGGCCAGACTCCAGGGGCAGGAAAATGGATTGAATCCCGACAAGTACTCCAGCAAGACCGGAAAGCGGCCGACGCGATTGCGACACGAGCCAGAGCCGAGGCAGTCACGCTGACCGGAAGCCTCGGCGGCGAAGCGGCCGCCATGCTGCTTGGACAACTCGATGGCAGCGGCCCGCCCGCTGAAGAACCACCCTCGGCGGCGCCAACCCCGGATGAGCCGACCCCGGATGAGTTGCCTGCAGGCGGAGCAGATGGGGCATCCGTTGATCCAGAATTGGATACGCTCGCCACTTCATTGGTGTCCATCATCGGAATGCCCAAGTCGGAGCAGGTTGCCGCCCTGCGACCGCTGATGAAGTGCGATGCGCCTTCACAGCCGTGCGCGATTATGGATCTCGACGCCGATCTGAACAAGGCTGTGGCGGACTTCGCCGCGGCGATTGAAGCATCGCCGCTCGCAAACGATCCCGGCGCCGCCATGATGGCAACTGCGGTGCAGTCCATGGCAGGGGCCGATGGCAGTGGGATGGCTCAAGCGACCCTCGAAGGCGTGCAGCAGTCTGGCCCGGACACCGCCACGATCACCTGCACCGCGACAATTGAGGACCTCGGCATACCCATGACCCTTGAGACACCGGCGGAGCTGACTGCGGATGGCTGGAAGTTGACGGGACTTCCGGCCCCAGCAGGGACGCCACCGCCAACGCTCGCTCAGATGCAAAACGTACTCTCCTCGCTGAATGCCATCACCAGCAAAATTCAATCTGGCGAGATTGCCGATACAGCGAGCCTTCAGCAGGCCGTTATGACGCTGGCCCCCCAGTGATGCGTCTCCACGTCGCCTTCGCCGCCTCTTGCACCATCTCCGGTGCTTCGCCTGAGTCGGCCAGATCACTGATCGCCTGACGGATCAACGCGTCGTCCCCATACTCCGCCGCCGCGATACAGGCATTGCGATGCCACATGTCCAGCGTTGCTCGCGTCAAGGGCGTTCCCTGCAACAAGCGAACACGATCCTGTTCGGTCCACCGAAGCACATCGAGGATCTCAAGTTCATGCAACCGGGGCGTGTATGTGTTTCCAACAACGACAGAATCAGACCGCTCGGTAGGCTGATTGTGCGGGCACACCTGCTGACACACATCGCATCCGAAGAGCCACGAGCCAATACCCGCATGCAGTTCGGCTGGAATCACACCGCGGTGCTCGATTGTGAGCGCAGCAACACAGCGGCGAGCATCGAGATGCCACGGCGTGAGCGCCTCGGTCGGGCACGCATCGATGCAGCGTGTACAGGTGCCGCAAGGGTCATCATCGACAGCAGGCGTCGGCAGTATGTCCAGCGTGGTCAGGATCTCACCAAGCAACAGCCACGAGCCGACGCCTTGCTCGATCAACAGCGTGTGCTTCCCAATACGACCAAGCCCCGCCGCCTCGGCATGCGCCCGCTCCATGATGGGGGCTGTATCGACACAAGCACGAAACAATGCGTCGGGCCAGCGATCCTTCCATGCATCGCAAAGTTGATGCAGCCGCCGCTTCATGACCTTGTGATAGTCGCGTCCTTTGGCATACGCAGCAATCTGCCCCCCCTCTTGGGGCGGCGCCTCGTAGCGGTCCGCAACACAGATGATCGAACGGGCCCCCGGAAGCAGCCCTGCCGGGTCCATGCGGTGATTGACGTTGCGGGCCATCCATGCCATCGTCCCGTGCATGTGTCCATCAAGCCACACCTGCAGCGCGTCGGCGCGAGGCGGCGGCTGGCATGGAGTCACGCCGGCCAGCGCAAACCCCTTTGCAAGGCAAGCATCGACGAAAAAATCAGGCTCAGAAGACTCACCCATCTCAGAAGTCGATGTCGCAGTTGCCAGTTGGCTCAAGGGAGGCATGCGATGCTGGTAATGTCCGAGGCCCGAACTCGACAAAGTCAACCGTGATCGTCGCGCCTTGTGGTCGCCGACCAAGCCGCAGCACCCGGCCAAGACCGAAGCGAGGATGCCGCACCGGCTGCCCCACATGCACGGTGATCTCCACCACCTGATTGACCTGCCACGAATCATCAGCATGGATTTGGCACACGGAGTCCGAGGGAATCTCATCGAGGAACCTGCTTGGTGACATCCGCTCATGCTGGCCACGCTGCGTCCGCGAATTGGCATGCCCCATCAGCAAATGCTTGCGGGCCCGTGTCATGCCCACGTAGCAGAGTCTGCGTTCTTCCTCCATCTGTCCGATGTCATCTAGGGCTCGCGCGTGCGGCAGTACGCCCTGCTCGCAAGCGACGATCGCGACGACATCGAATTCCAGTCCTTTGGAGGCATGCAGACTCATCAGCGTTACAGCACCCTGCTCCGGATCGATCATGTCCGCATCGGCCACAAGCGTGATCGACTCAAGCCACGAAGCGAGCCTTCCAGCAAGCGAGGCAGGCGCGTCAACTTCGGCAGCGGCATCCTGCTCAAGTTCCCGCTCACTCGCCGCGCTGACCAGTTCCTGCAAGTTGGCCACCCGGTCGATGTCTTCCTCTTGAGCGTTGGACCGCAGCGACTGCTCCATGCCTGATTCGTCCAGTACACGCGCCACCAAGTCCGCCAGCGAGATCTCGATCGGCCCGCCCGACATCGCCCGCTGCCATCCATCAATCATTGCAATGAACCGGTCGATGGCCGCCCCGGCACGCTTGCCGAGGCCTTCGATCTCACTGCGTCGCCGCATTGCTTCGGCCAAACCGAGCCCATACCGAGCTGCAAATCGCTCAAGCCGGCCCATGCTCGTGCTGCCAATACCCCGGGCTGGAACATTGACGATGCGCCGCAGGGAAATGTCATCGGCTTGATTGTGCAGCACCCGCAGATAACTCAGCGCGTCCTTGATTTCCTTCCGCTGATAGAAGGCTGTACCCCTCGCGACAATGTGTGGAACATCTGCGGCTCGAAACATTTCCTCAAGCACCCGGCTGATGGCGTTGATTCGGTAGAGCACGACCATCTCGTTCCAGGGAATTCCGTCCTCTTGATGGAGCCGCTGAAATCGCTCGACCACTTCCTGCGCCTCGGCATGCTCGTCCATGGCTCCGAACAGCACGGGCAGCTCGCCGGCTCCGAGTTCGGTGTGCAGTTCACGCGCCCTGTGGCTCTCGTTGCACGCGATCAGTCCAGCGGAAGCCGCCACAATCATGGCGGTGCTTCGGAAGTTCTGCCCGAGCGAGACGGTCGTGGCGCCGACATACTGGGACTCGAAGTCCAGAATGTTCGTGATGTCGGCACCACGCCACGCATAGATGGATTGATCAGGATCGCCGACCACACAGATGTTTCCATGCGCTGCTGCAATGCTGCTGGCGATGACAAACTGCGCGTGGTTCGTATCCTGATACTCGTCCACCATCAAGTACTCGAACCGCGTTCCAAGATGCGCCCGCAACTGTGGGTTATCCCGCAGCGCTGCGGCAAATAGACGCAGCAGATCATCAAAATCAAGCGCATGTGCCCGCTCCAAAATACGCTGATAGCACTTGTAGATGCTCGCCATCGAGCGACTCCAGAAGTCGCAGGCCTGCGCCTCGGCCTCCTGCGGTGACAGCAGCGCCTGCTTGACGCGGCTGATGGCGCCCAGCACGGAGGCAGGTGGCCAATTCGCACCGTCCATGCCCGACTCAGCCACCGCCTGCTTGGCTGCAGACTTCTGATCACTTGCATCAAAGATGGTGAAGTCTTGTGGAACGCCCACCTGCTCGTGCAGCAGCCGAAGTTGCCTCGCCGCAAAGGCGTGAAAGGTTGCAATCGTCAAGCCACGCGCCGCGTGATCTCCGATGGTGCGACGCACCCGATCACGCATTTCGCCCGCAGCCTTGTTCGTGAACGTCAATGCGAGCACCGAATACGGCGAGACGCCCTGATCGAGCAGCAGCGCGATCCGCCGCGTCACCACGGTCGTCTTCCCAGAACCCGGACCGGCCATGACCAGTTGAGCCCCGCTGCGGTGCGTGACCGCCCGCCGCTGAGCATCGGTGAGTCCCTCCAACAACGCCGATTCCATGCTCATACGGGAATCGTACCGCCACCACCGCCAGGCCCCCCAGAAACCCGAAATACACCGCCTCCTCAGGAAGAATGACCCCTTACAGCACGCTCAGGGGCCACAAGAGACAGGAGATCCACCGTCAAGCGCAGATTCTGCGCTCGCGGTAACTGGCGTTTGCAGCCCGTCTTGCATTGTGGTGAAACCCATATCACGAAGAATCCGCAAGATTGGGTAGGTGCGGATCTTGATGCCACAACATGTGGTAGTACGATACGCCCACGGATGGATACCTTGTTTGAGGCGGTGTGGGACCGCCAGACCATCCTCCCCGCTCGCAAGCCCGTGAGGCTGGCTGGGCCGATCGGGGTTGGGGCGTGGAGAGGGTGGCCAAAGGCCATGAGGCGTGTGGGATGAGCATGTTGCCGGACAAGTTGGTTCGAACCACCTGCGGGATGTGGATGCACGCCCGGAATTCGCGATCTCCTCTCTCCACCCCGCGTAGCACATCACGAGAACTACTGGATCAGGAAAGGCCGGCGGTTCACCACCTCCCGACCTGAATTTGTCACTCCACTTGGCTTCGGCCCAGTGGGGTACCCCCGAGTCATCTGAGGGAAGAACGGGCACGGACGCCCAAAGGACGAGTCATGAAAGTCACACGACGCTTTACCAAACCCGGAACCGACGTCTTCGACTGCGTCGAGTGGGAACGCCGATCCAGTTGCATCAGCAATGCTGACGGCTCCATCGTCTTCGAGATGAAGGAGGCGTGGATTCCCAAGCAGTGGAGTCAACTCGCCACCGACATCATGGTGAGCAAATATTTCCGCAAGGCCGGTGTGCCGCAGATCAACGACGATGGCGAACCGATTACCGATGAGCAAGGCGAACCGGTGCTCGGCCCGGAACGATCGGCACGTCAAGTCATCCACCGCCTGGCCGGATGCTGGCGCGCTTGGGGCGAGAAGCACGACTACTTCGACTCGGTCGAAGATTCCAATTCCTTCTATGACGAACTCTGCTGGATGATGCTCAATCAGGTCGCAGCGCCGAACAGCCCACAATGGTTCAACACCGGTCTGCACTGGGCGTACGGGATCAATGGTCCGGCCCAGGGCCACTGGGTGAACGACCCCGGGACCGGCAGACAGATGCTCGCCGATGATGCCTACTCGCATCCGCAGCCCCACGCCTGCTTCATTCAAGCAGTCGACGATGACCTTGTCGCCCCCGGCGGCATCATGGACCTGTGGACCCGCGAAGCGAGGCTCTTCAAGTACGGCTCGGGAACCGGCACGAATTTCTCAACCCTCCGCGGCAACGACGAGCCACTGTCCGGTGGCGGCCGCAGCAGCGGACTGATGAGTTTCCTCAAGATCGGTGATCGCGCCGCCGGCGCCATCAAATCGGGCGGCACCACACGCCGCGCAGCCAAAATGGTCTGCCTCGACGCCGATCATCCGGACATCGAGGCCTTCGTCAGTTGGAAAGCCCGCGAGGAACTCAAGGTCGCCGCGATGGTCGAGGGCATGCAGCAACTTTCAGAGTCGCAGCAGGAACTCGCAGAGGATCTCGGACTCAATCTCGACTACGACTTCAACGGAGAGGCCTACCAGACGGTTTCCGGACAGAACTCAAACAACTCGGTACGTCTCTCAAACGACTTCATGCACGCGATCGAATCAGACGGCGACTGGGATCTCATTCAGCGCACTGACGGCGAAGTCGCCAAGACGCTCAAGGCAAGCGGCTTGTGGGATCGCATCTGCCGCGCCGCGTGGCAGTGCGCCGACCCCGGCCTGCAATTCGACGGCACCATCAACGAGTGGCACACATGCCCAAGTGACGGACGTATCAACGCCTCAAATCCGTGCAGCGAGTACATGTTCCTCGACGACACCGCCTGCAACCTTGCGTCCATCAACCTGCTGAAGTTCTGGAACACCGACAAGCAGACCTTCGATGTAAAGGGGTACGAACACGCCATCGACATCTGGACGGTCGTGCTGGAAATCTCGGTATTGATGGCGGCCTTCCCCTCCCGCTCGATCGCCGAGCGGAGTTATCGATACCGCACACTGGGGCTGGGCTATGCCAACCTCGGCGCCCTCCTGATGCAATCCGGCATTCCATATGACTCGGATGAAGGCAGGACAGTCGCGGGCGTCATGTCGGCGATCATGACCGGGCGGGCCTATGCAGTGAGCGCCAAATTGGCCGAAGCACATGGGGCTTTCGCTGGCTTTGAGGACAACCGCGACGACATGCTCCGCGTCATCCGAAACCATCGGCGGGCGGCCTTCGGTGAAGACCGGGACTCCGAGGACTGGGAAGACTTGGACATCCGCCCCGTATCGATCGATGTCGACTGCGCTCGCAGCGGCAACATCAACATCGCCAATACCGGCGAACTGCTCGACCGAGCCCAGTTGGCATGGGACCGTGCGCTTGACCGCGGCACCAAGCACGGCTTCCGCAATGCTCAAGTTTCGGTCATCGCCCCCACCGGCACCATTGGATTGTTGATGGACTGCGACACAACCGGTGTCGAGCCCGACTTCGCCCTGACCAAGTTCAAGAAACTCGCAGGCGGTGGCTACTTCAAGATCGCCAACCAATCGGTGCGGCCTGCCCTGCTCTCGCTGGGATACACCGAAGATCAGGCGGCCGAGATTCTGCGGTGGGTCATGGGCACACTCGACTTGGACGTACCCATGCCCGATGATGACGGCAAGATCGCGGGCGATCCATCGACCTTCCGCGATTACCTTGTCGATCAGGGGTACACCGCCGATGATCTGGCCACGGTCATGGCCCAATTACCCACCGTATTCGAACTGCAATTCGGCTTCACTGCTTGGAACATGCCCGAACATGTGCTGGAGCGTTGCGGCACCACCGATGTCGTCCAACTCCGGGAACGCGGCAACTTCGACGGCCTCGCGGCCCTGGGGCTGACCCCGCCGCAGATCACGACGCTCAACCGGCTCGTCTGCGGTACCCAGACCATTGAAGGGGCGCCGCATCTGCGAGACGAGCATCTCGCCATCTTCGACTGCGCCAACCGGTGCGGGCCGATGGGCGAGCGATTCATCGCCGCTGAAGGGCATATTCAGATGATGGCAGCGGCCCAGCCGTTCATCTCAGGCGCCATCTCAAAGACGATCAATCTTCCCAATGAAGCGACGCTGGATGACATCTCGCGGTGCTACCGCATGAGTTGGGAGTTGGGACTCAAGGCAAATGCCCTGTACCGTGATGGATGCAAACTCAGTCAGCCGCTGAATGCTTCGGCGCGTGAGGATGTACTCGACGACGATGTTGAAGACGACATCGATATCGAACTGGCCCGAGAGGAGATCGCCACCGAGGTCGTTGGCGCGGCCGACGCGGCATCGAGCGTGGCGCAGGTCGATTACGTCGAACGCGTCGTTGAGCGAATCATCGAGCGACCGATGCGTCGACGACTCTCCGACACCCGCCGCAGCATCACCCATCACTTCAACGTTGCCGGGCACGAGGGCTATCTGACCGTCGGCATGTACGAAGACGGCGCCCCTGGAGAACTCTTCATCACGATGTCCAAGGAAGGTTCCACGATCGGTGGACTGATGGACAGCCTCGGCACGGCCATCAGTGTCGCCCTGCAATACGGCGTCCCGATCAAGAGCCTCGTGACGAAGTTCGCCCATCAGCGGTTCGAGCCGCAAGGCATGACCACCAATGCCGACATCCCCTTCGCCAAGAGCCTCGTCGACTACATCTTCCGATGGATGGGCATGGAGTTTGTAGAGGGATACCGAGAAGCCAACGCGCCGGTCCGACCGGCGAGCACCACAACGTCAGCGATCAAGGAGGACGCCTCATGCAAGGACGACAGGATGTCGCCCGATCGAACTGCTGCGAGCCGCTCATCGGAGAACGGTGGCCGGGTGAGCGGCGAACCATCATTGAAGATGGACGCCGCGACACGCCGCCCCACCGACCCGGTGATGGAGCCCGTTGCATCAGTGACGATTGTCAGCGGCGAGTTCACGGCCGCAACTACGTCGGAATTGAATCAATCCAATGCCGCGCTCATGGGCGATGCGCCGCCATGCGACAACTGTGGGTCAATCACAGTTCGCAACGGGACGTGCTACAAGTGCATGAACTGCGGAAACTCGATGGGGTGCAGTTGATGAGTTGATACCGATCTCTTCCTGCATCTCGCTTCTGCCAAGGGCGGCGAGATGCTTCGGGTGGGAGCAGGGAGCAGGACGCAACCGTTTCCCATACTTGGATCGGCAGACAGGATGTCAGCCGATCCGGCGGACAAGGGAATTGTCCGCGGGGCAGGACGCCCGCCATCGTTCCCACCCGATCCTCCAGCGGACCCGCGTTCCACCACGCGACCGCGAACACCTTGGCTCCAAGGAAGGACCGCGCCGCTCCGGCGGTCGCGACTTCTTCCTCTCTTCCCTCCCCCCCGGGCTGGTTCCCACCACCAGCTCGGGGGTTTTTGATGTGGGACCGAAAGCACGCCGCCGCACCGGGCGACTGCCAATGCTCGCCGACCATGGCATGAGCAGCGGTCACCGGCCAACCGACTCCTCCAACGACGCGATACCATGTCCATCCCATGCATCTGGCCAGTCAACTCCCGATGTACATCCCCATCGCCATCCTCATCGTGATGGCCGTGATCTTCGGCGTCGTGAACATCGTGGCCTCTCAACTGCTGGGACCGCAGCGGTCCGGCAAAGACAAGATGAGCACCTACGAGTCGGGCATGAATCCCATCGGCACCGCGCGGCGGCGGTTCAACGTCCGTTTCTACATCTTGGCAATGACCTTTCTCGTCTTCGACGTCGAGATCATCTTTCTCTATCCATGGGCGGTCGACTTCACCCAGCTTGAGCCCGGCAGCCCCGAGTCCGGCCTCTTCCTCGGCCGCATCCTCTTCTTCCTGCTGATGTCGGTCATCGCCTACGTCTATGCCTGGAAGAAGGGCGTCTTCCGCTGGGATTGACCAAAGGGGACCATCATGCCTTGCTGTCTTGTCGCTCTGCTCGCCCTGCTCTTCCCGCGGCTGATCCTCATTCTGGTATGGATCTTCAACCCGGCCTTCATCAACAACGCATACAGCGTGTGGATCCTCCCGCTGCTGGGGCTGATCTTCCTGCCGATGACCACACTGGCCTACGCTTGGGCGATCACCTTCGAAGGCGGCGCAGGAAGCATCGGCGGCATCATCATCATCATCCTCGCGGTCCTCTACGACCTCGGATCAGGTGGTGGCGGCGTTTCGGGAAAGGCGTCAGGAGCAGGTGATTGAACAGCGGTCCCGTAGTTGCCATCCGGCAACCGCGTCGGAAGGTGGTAGGCGGGATCGGTAAGCAGTTTCACCACCGCGGCATCGCGGGTGCGGACCTGCTCAGGAGTGCAGGGCCGCCATTCGTGTTTGATTTCTTCGCAGCGGCCCGCTGACTGCTGGCCTCCAAGCAGCGATGTGAGCGCCCAGTACTCGTACTCGACGACCATGCAGTCGTACTCGCATGTCCGGTCGTCATAGGTAAACCATGCCTTCGGCGGATACCTGCGAGGCGGACCGGCAAACCGACCGCCGCGAGCAGCATCGCAACAGTTCGAAATGCGCGTTCCGGGGCGAGGACCGAATACATCGGGCCAGACCTGCGCCCAGCCAGCAGTGCACACAAGATGGAGCGTTTCTTCGATCGCCGCGTCGAACTCACCGTCTCCGGGATTTGTTTCGCCAGCGTGAAGAAACTGTCCCCACCTGAGCAGACCCCATGACGCAAGCGTACGCTCCATCTCGTACTGAAGTCGCCCCATCTCCCGCTCATCAACGGTCATGAACACATACGCATCCCGGCCGGCCATGGCGGCGGCGACTTCGGGCGCGTCGGGCACGCCGTCTTCATTGTTGTCCAGCCACTGCGCAAGGATCGCGGCGGCATGCAACACCTTGGCATCTGGTGTGGCCCGCGTGGCGAATACATGCGTTCCGAACACGTCGATGTGCTTACCAAAAATCGATCCGAACGGCGCAAGCCGTTCTGGAATCGGCGTAAACTCCAGCGGAGGCGGTGAGGTGAAGGCCGCGGCCGAGACGATGAGTGTGTGCAGCATGCCATGAGCATACTGCGGAGGCTCACCCTCCTGCCTGGCCTCTCGTCTGACCCGCCGCATCGGCCGTCGAGTCGATGTGATCGTCGCCTGGTACCGGTGCCGGCGGAGTGGGGGAATCCACCAGCGTCCCCCCCACGGTCGTGTCATAGCGGACACCTGAGGGGACTGGAACGGGAACGTGCACGGTCGTGCCGTGCTCACCCTCGGTCACGCGACTTGAGTCCACGGCAACGAAACTCGTGAAGGCCGAAGCGAGGTTGTACGCCAACGCCGTCTCCTGAATCTTCTGCTGCAGGCCTTCTTCGGTCGACCAGATCATGCGATCGCTGAGGTCCTTGATAAGCGTGCGAGCCCAGATCTGGGCGATGGCGGGACGGTCTCCGTGACCAGTCCACTCGCAGTCGAGTTCGAGCGGCTCGCCGCCAGTCAGACCGGTGATGGTGATGTCGCCATCGAAGTCCTGACCAAGGCGACCGCTGACGAAGATCGGCCGGCCGACGAACACGTCGGGGATGTTGGCTGGGTACACCTCACTGACGCCCCCGCCCACGTCGAGCGTGACGTCGTGCAAGGCCGGGTGACTGACGAGTTCGAAGTATTCGTCCATTGCGTCGATCGCGGAGTTGTCCTGCCCGATGAAGGAAGCGACACCGTTGCCCATGTCCGCCATCCGCTGGAGCAAATAACGGTTCGGGCTGGAGCCGATGCCGAAACTGAAGATGCGGGCATCACCGAGGTTGCGGCCGATCTCGCCGAGGATGTCGGGTTCGTTGCCGATGTAGCCATCGGTCATGAAAACCACGCTTCGCACATGCGTATCGTCGTGGTTGAAGGCGAGCGCCGACTTGATGCCGTAGATCATGTTGGTGCCGCCGCCGGCTTCGAGCGCATCGAGGTATCGGATACCCGCAGCGACGTTGTCGGCCGTTGCAGCAAGCGGCTGCGGAGCCATCTGGGCGGCGCTCTGCGAGAAGCGGATGATCTGGAACGTGTCCCCGGGCTGCATGCTGCGGAGCGCCCGCTTGACCGCCTGCCTAGCGAGCGCCAAAGGCTCGCCCCGCATGCTGCCGGAGCAGTCGATCACGAACACCATCTCCATGGGTGCCCGATCCAGGCCAGCGAGTTCGGCCGGCGGCACGAGCATGAGCGTGAAGTAGCCCCCACGCTCATCGGTGTGCGTGAGCATGGCGGTCTTGAGATCCTCACCGGCCACCTCCCACCGCAGCACGAAGTCGCGATTGGGAATCGTGTCGAGTGGACTGAGTTTGACGGTTGCCGCCACCGGAGAAGTGCGATCGATTGTGACTGCATGGGTAGGAGACTTGAGCGATTCGATGGACACGCCGGCGTCCAGAGTCAGGTTGATGTCGATGTCGTGGCCGCTTCGCTCGTTGGGAGCGAGGTAAGACACGGCGGTTCCATCGGTGGTGTACTGGGCACCGCCTCGCGGAACGGCATGAATCGGATCACTGCTTCCGGGGGGGTTGTAGCGTGGGCCGACGACCATCGGAAAGACGAACTCGAATCCGCCATTGCGATACGGCAGCGCTCCGAAGTAGGTGATGTCGATGTCGATCGACTTGCCCGGCTCGATGTTGGCGACCTTCTGCGTGAAGATGTTGGGGCGTTCCTGCTGGAGCAGCGAGGCGACGTGGCCCTGGGACCGAGCCTCTTCGTAGATGCGGCGGGCTTCTTCACGCTCGCGGATGATGCCGCGGATCGTGCGATCGCCGATCTTCATGATGAAGTCGCTGACGGCCGAGTCCTGAGGAAGCGGAAACACATACACCGCTTCGATCTTCTCGTTGTAGGGATTGGTGAACTGCTGCGTGACCTGCACGCGGGAGATGAAGCCGCTCACATCGGCATCGACCGCGGTATGGTCAAGCGGAACTGGAACGTACTCGTCCGGGTTGGTGACGCCTACGGGAATACACGTCAATGTGCCGCATCCCGGGACCACTGGATCAGATCCGGAAGGCGGCTGACGGCAAGCCTGAACATCGTCCATCGCAATCATGTTGCGAGCGAGTTGCTTGTCCGCTCTTTCTCGATCAACCGTTCCAACTCTGTATTCGGCAGCCTGGGACGCATAATTCGTCTCGATGACAAGCAGTTCGTCGACATCGGAGTTGGTGGGATCCCATTGCAGCGGAACGCCGAGCGTAGCCCGCCGGCTCATCTGGCTACCGGCAACGGCAACAGATGGGCTGACGGCAGCCCCGGCCACCACCGAGCCGGCGGTCTCGGCCGTCACCGGACCGGTGGACTCTTGGCGAGCCGAATCGGCCGTGGGCGCTCCACAGGACACGACCAGCACGGCAGCGGTCAACGTCCAACCAACCACGATGGTCCACTTCATGATGCTTACGAACTTGGTCATTCGATTCCTCCTGACGCAGCCGTAGCCGTCGCGTCAATACGTTCGCCATCGGCATCTCCGGCGGCGATCAAAGTTGTTTCAAAGGTCGGCTCGCCACTCACTCGCAGGTGCAGGCGGGCGACACGAGTCTTGCCCGTCGGAAGGGTATCGGTCGTATTCAGGGCGGCGAGGATCACCCGGTCGTGCATGAGTGCCTCGGTGTCGTAGTGTGGTGGCTGCTTGTAGGCCGGATGTTCGCCGCCTTCGACGCCGACGAGTTCCACATCACCATGTCCGGTGAATTCAAGTTGCCAGGCGCCAAGCGGGGTGGCACCACTGTCGACGAAAAGGTCGACCGGAATGAATCGGACGGCTGCAGTGTCCTTCGGTGTGCCCTCATCCATGCCCATCAATCCGATCGGCACCATCAACGCCACGATGATCCAGATGCTCCGTGTCATGAATCCGTTTCCTTCCCGGTATTCACCCGAACAATGCGAGCGGTGAGCACGTCGAGATCACGCGTGTCGAGTCGCCCATCGGAATTGAAATCCCTGATTGTGCCTGTCATACCTCGCTCGATGCCCTTGGCAACTGCGAACGCGTCGAGCACATCAACCCGGCCGTCGGCGGTCACATCCCACAGACTCGCGTCCGGTTCTGCTGCCATCGGGGCCATCGCCATGAACTCGTTCGAACGGTGCGACTTCGCCGTTTGGTCGGCAGGACGATCGGCCGCCATCATCCGGTCGGCCGGACGTGGAATCAGCAGCAGCGAAGTCACGCCAATCGCAACCGCGATGAGGGCTGCCACGGCAACTCCCCTACCCCAAGCCACCGGGCGGCGGACCACGTCGAGATCGCCCACGACCCGCCGATCCAGATCGACCGGAGCGGGGTGCCGATTCGCAAGTTCCCGAAGTTCAGCGGCCAACTGTGGATATTCGTCAGGGCCGGGGAACTCGGATTGAGGCTGCTGCGTGGACATGACCCCCATACAGCGCGCGAGGCGGGTCAATGGTTCACCAAAAAGAGAACATTCGAAAAACCGAGCATGAGATGAGCGGACGGCCAGCCGAATGCTCGATCTCTACTGTTCAGTCGCTCGAATGCTCGCCTCCGTCCCGGCGGATCGCCTTGAGAGCGTGATGGAGGCGGCTCTTGACGGTTCCAGTCGGGATCTCAAGGGCAGTGGCGATCTCGAGCAGGCTCATGTCCTCGACAAATCGCAGCAGCAGCACCTCTCGCTGGACGTCGGGAAGCCTGCTCAGCAGAACTTCCAACGTGTCCGAAGTCCCGGGCTCATCCGGCGCGGGCCGCTCCGGCACCTCGCCGAGAGACTCCCGGCTGGTTCGCCGCAGGTGGGTCAGGGCGATGTTGCGGACGGCCGGATAGAGGAAAGTGCTCAGTTTGGCGGTCAGCCTGAGCCGCTTCCGGCAACGCTGCAACAGCCAGGCGAACGCTTCCTGCGAGACATCCATCGCCAGATGCTCGTCTCCGCCGGTGATGCGAAGTGCCGTCCGCCAAACGAAGTCGCGGTGGCGGTGATAAAGCGTTTCGAAACAACCGGTCTCGCCACGGCGGATGGCGACGACGAGTTCCTGATCGGTCCGCTCGTCGCTCATGTGGCCCAATCGGGACGTGGTGACTCGACGACCAGACCGTTGATCGACAATCGGCAGGCATGAAGTCGGGGCCCTTCGGCGGACGCATCTCCTCCGTACAGCGCGTCCCCCACGAGTGGATGCCCGAGGGATGCCATCCCGGCGCGGATCATGTGGCGCCGCCCCGGACCGAGCAGTTCGACCTCGATCAGATCACCGCCACCGGCCCGCTCGCATACCCGCCAGCAACAACGCCCCGCCGATCGAGCATCGCCCCGCTGCGAGACGGTCATCTTGCGAGATCCGCGATGTCGTTTGGTGAAGTACAACTCGAATGCGCCCTGATCGGGCAGCCCAACGCCGCAGCGGGCCAGATAGTGCTTGCGAATGTCGACGCTGCCTCGACCTGACATGGCCTCACGAAGCGCCACGCGGATGGCCTCGTCGGTCGCTGCCAGCAGACAGCCCGACGTTGGCAGGTCCAGACGGTGCACAAGGCCCGCCTCTTCCAATTCACTGCACGCGGGGACCTTCCCCCGAAGCCAGGACTCGACATCCAACTCATCCCCTCGCCCGGCCACCGTATGCCAGCCGGATGGCTTGTCGATGACAAGCCACTGCTCGGTACGGTGCAGAATGACAGGATCCGCAGAAGGCACCCCCCAAAGGTATCGCCATACCACGGAGGACGCCTCCGCTACAATTCCATTCCCTCACGGGGCGTAGCTCAGCTTGGTAGAGCGCCTGCTTTGGGAGCAGGAGGTCGCACGTTCAAGTCGTGTCGCCCCGACTTTCCTTCAGAAACGGCCCTTCGGCGAATACGCCGAAGGGCCTTCTTTGTTGTCAGGGCATCGTCGAGGGAGCCGGTGCAGTGGTCACCGATCCCACGTCCACACATACGCCCACCCCCACCCCGCCCGGCTCCGGCGCTGGATCGATCACCGTTGTTTCATCATGACCCCGCCCGAGCGAATATGTGTCCACGCCGCCGAGATCCAAGAGCAGGCTGAAGGAAAACGCCTTGGTGGCATCCCAGTGGTAGGTGTTGTTGCCCGAGCCACCCTGCCCGGGATTGCTCGCCGTGTAGATGTCGTTCCCTCCGCAATCGATGAGATACGCGATCGCTTGCTGCGCAGCGGAACCTTGGGCCATCCCGTTGGCCGTGTAGGAATCGTTGCCTGACCGCTCAAGCAGCGCCCCCGCGGCAATGTCCCACGCCGAACCTTGATCGGCGGCAGTCATGGCGGTGTAGACATCGTCGCCAGCATCTTCGATCAGTACGCCAAAGGCCTGATGCACACCGAAACCCTGCGCGTAGCGGTTCCCGTGGTACACATCGTCGCCACCGAAATCCCGCAGCACACCGAGACTGTGGTAGTAGGCGCC
Source organism: Phycisphaerales bacterium (assembly GCA_003520025.1). Classification (GTDB taxonomy): domain Bacteria; phylum Planctomycetota; class Phycisphaerae; order Phycisphaerales; family SM1A02; genus UBA12567. The sequence goes on along the minus strand of DOVP01000224.1, from coordinate 3,540 downwards.
GCCCTGGCTGAACTCGCCGGCCCGATACTCGTCGTTCCCAGACAGATCGCAAAGCATGCCGATACCACCCGCGGCGTACTTGCGGTAACCGAATCCCATGCCCTGGCTGAAAGACGCGTGAACATCGGGTGTTTCGTAGATGGATGGTGTGGGACCATCGGCCATGTGGTGATCGTCGCCGGCTTCATCGAAGACGAACCCGAAGCCGCGTGGTCCCCCGACCGCGTCGGTCAAGTAGTCACCGAGATAGTGGTCGCTGCCTCCACCGAGATCCATGATGATTCCGGCACCGTATATCGCCGCGCCGATCGACCAGTGGGTGCCCATGTACGTGTCGTCCCCCCCGCGATCGATGATCATTCCGACGCCGAAGGCACCCGCGCCGGTCGAGAACCTGCCCCCCTCCTGCCCATATCGATCGTCTCCTGCGCGGTCATCGATGATCCAGGTTCCGAACAGGCCCGCCGCCGGACCCTGCCGATCTGTACCGCTGTAGATGTCGTTTCCGCCGAGATCCACGACGAGACGATCGCCCAGCACCAGATCGCTGGCCGTGTATCGATCATCGCCGCCCACGTCGAAGACTTCGGAGACCAGATTCATGTCGTAAGTATTCGGCCCCTCGCCGCCCACGACCTGCCATCCGTTCGGACCGTGCTGACCCGCAAGAATTCTCCCGGTAACACCCGGCGGCTTGGCACGACCGAACCATGGTTGCGTCTTCATCTCCGGCACGGCGATGCTCGCCACGATCGCGCCGAAGTCCACATCCATCGAGCGGTTGATGACATCCAACAGCGGCAGGGAATCCTCTTCGATGTAGAAGGTCTCGGCAGGAACTTCCAGCAGCGCAAGCACCTGCTCGGCCAACTCGGCATCACCTCGAATCCGCTCCCCATTTGTCGGATCAGCGTTCAGCATGTCTCCGACGAGCGTCTGAATGCCGGCCGGGTCGGATGCAAGCGTCCGAACTCGATCAGTCATTTCCAATCCGAGTTCGGGCAGGGCGAACGGATGATCGAAGGCGCCACGAACGCGTGAGAGTTGATGGGAGTCCGTCTCCGAGACGCCGCGATCTGCCAGAACATCGGAAATCCGCTGCGCGTGCATCAGAATCTCTTCAGGAAGCGACAACGACGGAAGGTCAATCAACGTGTGCTCCGGCGGTTGCCAAGTCTCGGTGAGTTGCCGCGGGCGATCGATGGTTCCACGCGCCGCAAAGGGGCGCACCCGCGCTGCGACGGGATCGTGGTCTGAGGCGCATCGCTCGCCACTTCGCGCTCGCACAATCTGGGCTCCGATCACATGCCATCTGGCGTTGCGGAGGATGTAATCGATCTGCGGCCCCGACGAGTGTCCGCTGAATCGATGGAAGGTGCCCTGCCCCGCGTCCACAAGTGGCGCAAACCCGGCCTCACGGAAGACATCGAGGCATTCGCTCTCGGGACCGGCGTTGAGATCGCCCATGATGATGACCGGCAACTTCTTCTGATCACACCATGTATCCAAACTCGACACGATCAACTCGGCGCTGCGGTTGCGGGCTTCCTCACCCTGATGATCGAAGTGGGTTCCGACGATCAGGAAAGCTGGACCGGATGAACCCCAGGTGCGGAGCATCGCCCATGTCGCCGTCCGCGTCAGCGCCGCGTCCCAGCCGACGCTGCCGACCTCTTCGGGCGTCTGCGACAGCCAGATCTGCCCCGAGTCCAAGACTTCCAACTGCCCGACATCGATCAGGAGGCCGCTGAACTCCCCCTCGCCATCGCCGCGGCGGCTCTGTCCGACCTGCTTGTACTCCGGGAACCTCGCGACCAAAGCCGCAAGTTGGTGGGGCAGCGCCTCTTGTACTGCCAGCACGGCCGGTTCGTACGCCGCAATGGTCTTCAGCACCAGATCCTTCCGGTGCGGCCACGCGTTCGGCCCGTCCGCTGGATTGTCGTAGCGGATGTTGAACGTCATCAGCGTCATGGCAGGCGGATCGGCGGCGACCTCCACCATCGGAACCAACATCAGGGCCGCAGCGATAAAGGATCGGTTCACTGACATGGGGAGATTCATCATAAGAGCAGGCGGCAGACGCGGAGTCTGTCTCTGCTCATCAGCCTTCCATCATCGGCCGGGCCGCCCGAGCCAGACTCGGCGGATGGCCCCTCGGTCCTTCTGAGCAGGTAGGCTGCGCTCCATGGCCGGAACCTTCCTCTTCTATGACTTCGAAACGGATGGTGTTGATTCACGCTGTTGCCGCCCGACGCAGTTTGCCTGCATTCGGACCGACATGGATCTCAACCCGGTAACTGGCCCCGAGGGCAAAGGCATCGTCCGATGGTGCCAGCCGCCCGTAGATCGGCTCCCCACGCCGGAAGCCACGCTCATCACCGGCGTGACACCGCAGCACTGTGAGAATGAGGGGGTTCGCGAAAACGTATTCTTCCGCGAGATCCATACGCTGCTCAATGCTCCCGGCACGATCTCGCTCGGCTGGAACACACTCCGATTTGATGACGACGTATGCCGCTTCGGCTTCTGGCGAAACTTCCTCGACTCCTACACCCATGGCTATCAGGCGGGCTGCCGGGCGTGGGATCTGATCGACCTGACCCGATCCTGCTACGCCATGCGGCCCGATGGCATCGAGTGGCCAAGACGCGATGACGGAACTCCCACCTTCAAACTCGATCGACTCGCTCCGGCCAACAAAATCGAGCACGGCGAAGCGCACGATGCCCTCGCCGATGTCCGCGCGACCATTGCCTTTGGACGAATTCTCAAAGAAATGCAGCCGAAGTTGTGGGCATGGGGTCTGAAACTCACCGACAGGCACTTCGTGGAGTCTCTTCTCGGCAAGGGCACACCGCTCCTTCACAGCAGTGCCCGCATCCCCGCGAAATATGGATGCACCACACTCGTGCATATCATCGGCAAACACCCACGAAACAAACGTGAGTACATCGCGTGGGATCTTCGGCAGGACCCAACCGATCTGCTCGCCGCCGACGCCGAAACGATCGCAGCCCGCACCTTCGTTCGGCAGGACGATCTGCCGAAGGGGGTGGAGCGATTCCGCATCAAGGGCATCAAGAGCAATCGATCGCCGTTCCTCACCCCCGGAAACCCCGAGATGCTGAAGACATTCAAGACGGATCGCATTGAACTCAATGTCGATGCGTGCATGAAGCACTACAAGATGTTCACGGACGATCCGGCGGCAGCGGATTCGCTCGCCGCGCGAATCGAGGAGGTGTACCAGCCTTCGCACACCTCCGCTGCCGATGTCGACGATGCTTTGTACGACGGCTTTGTTGGAAAACAGGACGAAAAACTCCGGCCCGCAGTACACACCTCCGAACCCGATTCGCTGCGGGATCTGACAGGACGGTTCCACGACCGCCGACTTGCAGATCTGCTGCTGCACTACCGCGGGCGAAACCATCCCGACACGCTCGACGAAGCAGAACGCTCGCACTGGCGAGAGCGGTGCGCCAATCGGCTCATGCATCCGCCCGGACGTGGTGATCTTGCTTGGCCCGAGTGGCTCCC
>DOVP01000209.1 GCA_003520025.1 Phycisphaerales bacterium | reverse complement strand
CCAGCGGCGTCAATTACGCCACCAGCGCGGATCATGCGGCGATTGTGGACAAGTTCTCCACAGGTTCCGCTCATGTGGCTCAGATGCTCCAACCTGCTGCCCCATCGATCGATACACTGGCTTCGCCTCGGTTGGCACTGGCCAATGATGCGGCATGACCGTCATGCCGCCACTCCCCCGATTCTGCAAGATCGCCGCCGAGCCTAGCACGACAACGCCTTTGGAGGGATGTCCATGATTCGTCGCCTGACTCTCAGCCTACTCGCCGCCTCTGTTCTGGGAACCGCTGGATGCGTCCCGAATGAAACCAGTCGCAAGTATGAAGCCTTGCAAAACGTCAACCGCTCGCTGGTGCAGCAACTCAGTGATGCCGAGCGAAGCCGCGCTGAAATCGAACAGACACTCGTTCGCCGCAACCAAGAACTCGACCAGTCCAAGCAGGAAATTGATCGTCTACAAGGTGAGTACGACGGCCTCAGCACCAAATGGGACACACTCGCCAAGCGAAACGACACGCTCGCAAGGCATCTGACCGCCCTTGAAATCGGCGAACTGCCCGAGGACATGGAAGCCGCTCTCGCCGCCATCGCCGCGTCCAATCCGGACCAGATTTCCTTCGACCCCGAGAACGGCATGCTTCGCTTCTCAAGCGATCTGACGTTTGCGAGCGGTTCAGATCAACTTCGTACCGGAACCGATAATCCGCTCGCGGCCGTGGCCAGCATCATCTCTTCGCCAACTGCCGTTCCGCTTGAAGTACTCGTTGTCGGTCACACCGATGACATCCCGGTCACGCACTCCAAACAGGCCCACCCGTCCAATCTTCACTTGTCGGTACACCGCGCCATTGCGGTACGCAACGCGTTGGTAAAGGCGGGCGTCAATGCCGAACAAGTCCGTGTTGCCGGCGATGGCGAATTCCACCCGCTCATTGCCAACACTACGGGCGGCACCGCTGAGAACCGCCGCGTCGAGATCTTCCTCGTACCAGCACCCCGCACCGAAACCGTCGTCGAAGTCGATACGACCTCCCAAGACGCCTTCGACGAGCCGATGAAGTGATCCCCACCGCTCATAGGGGCTGAGGATCGTGGCGACCAACGGACTGGATCTTGCCGCGAATGTCGGACGACGCGTCCGGCTCCCCATCGAGGGAGCGGGCCGCTTCACGCGGTTTGCGATGCATACACTCGCCGGGGCCGTCTTTCGGCCGAGCCGCTGGCTCCGCTGGCGGATTCTGGCGCCACTCATCATGCAGGTGGGCGTACTGAGTATTCCGGTGGTGGCGATCACCGGTGGCTTCATTGGCATGCTGCTGGCGCTGGAGAGTTTCGAACAGTTTGCCGCTTACGGACTAGAGAACAAACTCGGGATGATCATCAACGTCTCGGTGGTCAAGCAGATCGGCCCGGTGCTGGCCGCGGTCATGGTGGCAGGCCGCGTGGGTGGCGCGTTGACGGCCGAACTCGGAACGATGCGAGTGACTGAACAACTCGATGCCGTCCGATCAATGGGCGCCGACCCAATCGATGTGCTGGTTGTCCCCCGCGTCATCGTGTGTACGGTAATGACACCGATTCTGACGATCTTCTCGGATCTGCTCGGTGTCATCGGCGGAGCAGGTTTTACCGTCGCCTGGAACGGTGTTTCCGGACGCGAGTACTGGGATAACACAGCGTGGTTCCTCAGTTACTGGGAACCCACCACAGGTCTCATCAAAGCCACCTTCTTCGGCCTGAGCATCGGACTCATTTCCTGCTACAAGGGTTTCAACTGCAAGCCCGGCGCCGCGGGCGTCGGCCGGGCGACGACTGAGTCGTTCGTATCCGCCTTCCTTGCCATCATCATCATCAATCTTGCCCTCGCCGAATTTCTCCGCACCTTCGGCGCCATGTTCCTTGGCATCGGATTCAAGAGTCCCCTCTCATGACCACCACGCTCGCAATCGTCTTGGCCGCTCTGTCGCAAGTTTCGGGGCCCGGTGCGGACGGACCAGCCAAGACCGGCGTTCCCCTCATTGCCCCCGAGGGGCCCTTGCAACGCACCGACATGGTGCAGCACCGGTTCAAACTCACATTCACGGTCAACTACGCTCCGATTCCGGCGACAAAGGAAAATTGGACCCTGCCCCTGATCGCAAACGGCCCGTGGAGCACTCTGAGCCCGGAGAACTTCACCATCGTGCTGAGCGCTGGCCGCGACCGAAGAACCATCAATGGCGCAGACGATTTCACCAAGCCCAATGCGCTCGGCGAAGGGGCGCTTCAGGTATCACTACCGGAAGTGGGTAGTTGGCCGCTGCGAATCGAGGTGCAGGCAAACGTAAGCAGTTGGTCAAGCCGCCTGGACAATGCCGCAGCCATGCAGATCGGATGGCCGGAGAGGTGGCCTGCGGAAGTGAGCCCGCTTCTGAAGCCGAGCCTGCTCATCGAGTCATCCTCTGAGATCATTACAAAGACAGTCGAAGCGCTCACCCAGGGGCAGGTCCGCAGCGTGCCGCCGATCCAGGCCGCCAAACTCATCGTGCAGGACGCCTGCACGAAGTTCAAGGTCGGTGAAACCCGCATGTCGTTTGGACAGCAGGGACAACTTCGCGGCATTGCGGTTGTTGGCGCCGAGGCGGCCGCCAAGGCTGGCAGCGGATCTCCAGCGGATCTCGTCTGCATCTGCGTCGCCATGCTGCGGGCCGCAGGACTACCAGCCCGACCGGTCATCGGCATGGGCTCCGGCACTCTCGGCCGCGGAGACGAATTCAGTATCTGGGCAGAGGTGTACCTGCCACAGTGTGGGTGGACGCCCTTCGATCCGGACAGATTGCGACAACAATCCATTCGCACCATGGACGCCACCCAAAGTTGGGAATACTTCGGCGTCATGCCGCAACTGCAACGCCGTATTCCGTTGGCTTGGTCCTTTGCTCCCGGGGATGGCAACTCCGCTTTCGACAGTTGGGCCGTATGGGGATGGACGAGATTCCTGAAGGATGCCGAATTCCCCATCACAATCACCGGCGGCGCCATCGAAACGCCCTCTGGCGCGTTCACCCTGATACCTCAGCGACCGGTTCCCTCGAGCGTCCGCCTGGAGCGACAATGAGAGACGAAGATCCCTCCACCGAAGACATGACACGCTTCGGCGACGATGGTGACCAGACCGGCTGGTGTCCAGACTGCGGGGCGCAGGTCTATGACGAAGCCGAGTTTTGCCAAGAATGTGGCAACCAGATCGGCGGGCGAGTTCTCCGCCGCCCTCCCGCAGCCAATGAGTTTCACAAACGCATGCTGCTGCTCATCACCGTTGCGGTACTTGTCGTCTTCTTCGTCGTCTTTGTGCTGTGAGGGAGACAAAAACTCCTGAGTGACGGTATCGATCTACAACCCCAACGCCTCCGCCTCTTCTGACATGGCGTCAATGCATCCTTGTATGAGTTCGTCCTGCTCGCATCCGAGTTCGGCGCAGCCGAGAGCAATGTCCTCGCGACTCACGGCCGCAGCAAAGTTGGCGGTCTTGAGTTTCTTGCGGACGCTCTTGGGCTTCAGACCTTCAATGCCGGCCGGCCGGACCTTGCAGACCGCCACGATGAAGCCGGCAAGTTCATCCACCGCGAACAAATGCTTGGCCATTGCCGACTCGCGTGGCACGCCGCTGTAGGTGGCGTGGCCGAGAATCGCGTCGATGATCTCGTCATCCACATCCCCCCGCTCCCGCAAATGCGCCACGCCCACGAATGGATGCTCTTCCTGCGTTGGGTGCCGCTCGTAGTCGAAGTCATGCAGCAATCCGCACACCCTCCAGTGGTCCGCCTGATCGGGAGCCACCTTCCGGGCATACCCCGTCATGCACGCCGCCACGCACTCCATGTGCTGCCGAAGGGCGGGGCTCTCGACCCAGGTATGCATCAATTCGATGGCTGTCTCAACGGTCATGCTCATGCCGATGAGTGTATCGATGGTCTTGGGCAAACCCCCTGAGGTGCCGCATACCGGGTTCACGCGGCGGCAATCGTCCACCAGAGTCCAAGATCGGGTATGGCGAGATCTAAATCAGACATTCAAGTCCCACAATCATCTTTCGGCAGAGTATGGTGGATGCTCACCGACAGGTATAGAGCCCGGCGGTGGGAAGAGATTGTGAGGCCAGTACATGGTGACGGAAGCCAAGACGAGGCCTGATGGGCTGACGGCGGTACTGAATGCAGCCTTTGACGGCGAGGCGGAGGCGGCCGAGGCGGCGTGGGCGGCGGTCTACGGTGACATTCATCACATGGCGCACCATGCGCTGTCGAACGAATCACCTGAGACACAGTTGCAGGCGACACTGCTGGTGCATGAGGTGTTCCTCAAACTCGATCGACACCACCCCGATCAATGGGACAGCAGACGACACTTTTTCGGCGCCGTCGCGCGGTGCATGCAGCAGTACCTCATCGATCATGCCCGGCATCGCGCGGCGAAACGACACGGTGGCGGCCGGGGGAAGTTGTCGCTCACCGTGGTGGCCGGAGAACTCGCCTCCTACGACGTCGCCGTGTCGAACGAACTGCCAAGTTTGCTCAGCGCCTTTGAAGGACTCGAGGAGGAGTCCCCGCGAGCGGCAGAAGTCGCGCGGCTGCGATACATCCTCGGACTCAGCGTCCGCCAAACGGCCCAGATCACCGAGATGTCTGAGCGGACCATCAAGAAAGACTGGGCCTACGCCCGGGCATGGCTTCGACGCGAATTGGATCGGCTTGATTGATGCCCTCCCCAGAAAATCCAGACACACGCCCGGACCATCCCGACACGCCGGAATCCGCCGCAGATCGCAACAGCCGCCGCCGGGAACTCTTCGACGCGGCCGTTGAACTCGCGCCTGCGGCAAGGGAGGCGTTCCTGCGGGCCAATGTCGGAAGCGAACCCGACCTGCTCGAGGAACTCCGCTCGCTGCTTCGCTACCACGAGACCGTCGCCTCGCACCATGTGGCCCCTCCCCAACCACTGGAGCACTCGCTCATCGGAAGCACCATCGGCGGATGCCGCATCCTGCGTCATCTCGGCTCGGGCGGCATGGGTGTCGTCTACGAGGCCGAGCAGGACCACCCCCACCGCCACGTCGCCCTCAAAATCCTGCGGCCGGGCATCAGCAGCAAACACATGCTCGCCCGAATCGAACACGAGGCCGAACTGCTCGGACGGCTCTGCCATCCGGGCATTGCCCGCATCTACGGCTCGGGCAGTTTCGATGACGGGCACGGCGGTGTTCCCTACTTCATCATGGAACTCATCGAGCGAGCCCTGCCGCTGACTGAGTATGCCGATCGACATCGACTGGACGCACGGGAGCGGGTCCAACTCATGAGTCAGATCTGCGATGCCATTCAGCACGGTCATGACCGCAGTGTCATTCACCGCGACCTCAAACCCGGGAACATCCTCATCGACGAACACGGCGATCCTCGAATCATCGACTTCGGTGTCGCCACGACCGGCGCGGGAGCCGACTCGCCGCTGACACGACTGACCCGCGATGAGCAGATGATCGGCACGCTGCAGTACATGAGTCCAGAGCAGGTTGACTCCAAACACAAACAGGTCGATGTCCGAACCGATGTGTACGGACTCGGCGCAGTCTTGTATGAACTGCTCTCAGGACACCCGCCGATCGATCTTGACGGCATGCCCCTTCCAGAAGCGGCCAAAGCAATTTGTGATACGGCGCCGCGACCACTGTCATCTATCGACCGAACGCTGCGGGGTGACCTCGAAACAGTCTGCCGCACCGCCATGGCAAAGGAACCATCGCGACGATACAAATCGGCGATGGCGATGGGCAATGATCTCCAGCGATGGCTGCACTTCGAGCCGATCACCGCACGACCGCCGAGCATGCTCTATCTGACCGGTCGGTTCGTCCGCAGGCATCGAACCCCCGTCACCTTTACGGCGATGCTGATCGCGATGCTCTCAACGGCACTCGTCATCGTCAGTGGTTCGCTCGCTCGGGAGTCCAGACATCGCGTTCGCGTCGAGCAGGATCAGGTCCGCCTCCACGAGATACTGGGAACCATCGGGCAGAGCCTTGACTCGGTCGACCACCCAGAGGCGGGCGAAGCGCCGCTGGTGGCGATGCTCGAAGAGATGACCCGCCAAGCCGACGCTGGCACGATGAGCGAACCCGCCGCCGAGGCTGCCGTGCGCCGGATGGTCGCCGGCGTCTTCCGAAGGTCCGGACGGATTCCAGAGGCGGCCGAACAACTCGCGGCCGCGGCGAAACTGTATGACACACACCTGGGCATCGATGACCCCGAGACGCAGCAGTGTCTGTTGGATCTGGCGGAACTGCACAGCGACCTCGAGAACGGGCTCTACAATCAAGTCTTGGCCGGCGCCTGCGCCCGCCGAGTGCTGGCGTGGCGAGAGCAGCATTTCGGAGTCGATGATCCCAGCACCATGGAGGCGGTTCAGATGCTGGCTTGGAGCCAGCGGAGTTACAATCGCGGCAGCGAATCGCTGCCCCTGTATAAACGGCTCGTCGATTGGCTTCGCGAAAGACCAGATGTTGACCACGAACGACTCATTTCGACGCTGCTCGCCTACGGTCTGATCCTGCATCACCACGAGGCCATGGATGAGGCCGTCGCCTGTTACCGCGAAGGCGTTTCGCTCGCGATTGAACACTTCGGCCCGGAGCACCGGGCAGTCAGCGAAGGACATTCGCTGCAGGCTTTGGCGCTGCGCGATCTGCAACGCTTCGACGAAGCGGCGCTGGTGTACGAAGAGATCCTGCCGGAGCTCATCAAAAAACATCCGCCAAATGACATGTGCGTGCTGCGACAGTGGGTGCACTACGCGATGATTTTGGCCCGAGGCGGACATGGCGATGTCGGCATCACGGAAATCGACGCGGCCATTGCGAGAGTCGCGCCACACGTGGCGAGAACGCATCCGGCACTGGTACTGGCCCGAACCAAACGCCTACAAATCCTGCTCTGGGGCGGCCACGCAGAGCAGGCATTGCAACAAGCCGAGATAATCTGGCCACAGGCAGATGCTTCGGGAGAACTCCCGCGGAACACGACACTCGCGGTCGGCATCGCCGCGGCGGCACTGCTTCGTGATGACGATGCGATCCGCCGCTGGAGAGAGCGATCCAGTCAGGTGGAACCGGATTGGCGGGAACCGATCCGAGCGAGAGGACACGCCGGCGACATGACTTCGATGTCACTGAAGAAACTCGCCAATATCGAGTATCTCGTTGAAGCCGCCACACTGGGCGAGCACCTCATGAGAATGGGTGAACTTGATCTGGCACGCGTGGTGCTGAAGCGAGCGGTCGAGGCTGGACGAAGTTCAACATTGAAGCCATGGCTGACGGCCCGTGCTGAACTTGGTCTTGCCACCGTGGTCGCGTTACAGGGCGACCCATCGGCTGCGGATGAACTTCAGGCCATGGCTGCTGCAAGAATGGGAAGCACCGATGCCGCCCACTGGCTCCATCGAGTCATCGAAGACGATCTGCCACGCCGTCTCACCCAAATGGATTGATGCGCTCGCTGACGGGTCGGACGGCCTCTTCCCTCCGTCCGAATACCGACAGGAAGAACGGTTCGTCAGTCTGTTGAGTCGTCCCAGAACGACTCTCGATCCTCGTGCGGCGGTTCCTGTTCGTGGTCCGCTTCGGTCAGCAAGTTGCGAAGGCAGGTGTTCTCACGGCGGGTCGCCTCAAGGTCGAATACGAGGTAATTCAAGCAGAGTCGCATGTAGTCGATCGACTGCTCCAGCGCGTTGAGGCACTTGGATATTTCGTGGTCCCCCACGCCCGCCTCTTCCGAAAGCCCGACCAGCATCGCCCGCTCTCTCTGCGGGAGATTGCCGATCCGGTCCATCAGAACCGAAAAATGCTGTTGAAATGCGCTCTCATCCATGTCTTCGCTCCGTCTCTTCCATGTCTTGCCGGTGAGCACTCACCGACACCCCATCTTGCCACAACGGGGGCTCCTGACCAGACAACAGGCCATAAACCTGTGTCAAGAATGGCCTTCTGGGTGCATCTGTATGGTTTGAGGCGATCAGATACCGCCAGCGGCACCTCGCCCCTTCAGAACCGCGTCTTGGCGGCCGCGAGCCGGGCTTCGGGGGGGCCCTTGGCCATCACGCTGTCAACGGGGGTGCCCTTCTGCCGGGCCTCGTGAACGAGTTTGGCGAGGTGTCGGTCACGCTCCATGGCCCAGCGGCCAAAGTGTGTTTCCAGCTCCTGCCGGTTGAACCGCGAAAGTGGATCGTCCAAGCCGGTCTGGGCGACGGCCCAATCAACGAGCAATCGACCGGTCGCGGCGAATCGGTACAGGTTCAAGGTCAACCGCACACGAGCGGCGAGCGAGCGAAAGGGATCACGGCAAGGTTCGGGAAGTTCGGTC
>DOVP01000081.1 GCA_003520025.1 Phycisphaerales bacterium | reverse complement strand
GACCAGCGTGGCCTTGGTCATCTCGGCGAGGTGGCCGAGTTCCTCCACCTTGCCCTTTCCCAGAAAGGTCCGTCCGACCGGCTTGGCTCGCTTCTGTGAGAGCAGACCCACCACTTCGGCCCCCGCGGTGCGGGCCAGAGCCTGCAATTCCTCCAGTCGGTCCTCCAGATCGATCGCCACCCGAGGAAACTGTACCGCCACCAAGACCGCCTTCTCCTGCGCAACCTTGAGCTGCTCACGCTGCATCTGAGACATGGATGGTCGCTGGGCCTCCGCTGGTGGATACGATGAACTTGGAACAACCCTGATCGTACCGACCTGCATGAGCACCACCGAGGCAACACACCGATGAATATCAGACAAATCCTACCCCCCCTGCTGCTGCTGGCCCTCGTGACCCTGCTGGCAATCGAACTTCCCGCCGCCATCGCAGGTCGCGCCCGCAACTACGACTGGTTCGGGCCGGTCATCGACGCCCGCGCCATGCTGATGAGTAGTTATGTCGAGAACCCGGACGAGGACGCCATGCAGAAGGCCATCCTCACTGCCCTGGTCGAGAGCCTCGACGACCCATACACCATCTACGTGCCTCCGACCCATACAAACGAATTCCAGAAAGACCTCAGCGGCCACTATGTCGGCATCGGTGCGCATGTGCGGGGCTTCGAGGGGCGGCTCAAGATTCTCTCGCCGATGGAAGGTTCGCCTGCCCTCGAGGCGGGCATCCGCTCGGGCGACCTGGTGCTGCAGATCGAGGACTTCGACACCCTCAACCAGCCGATTCAGGACTGCATTGACCAACTCATGGGCGAGCCGGGTTCGGATGTCGAAGTGCTCGTTCGTCACTCGGACGACGAAGAGGAACAACTCACCATCACCCGCCGGGCTATCAAGGCACCGACCACGGCGGGCCTGATCCGTCGCAATCAGGCGTGGCAACATCTGATCGACGAAGATCGCGGTACGGCGTACATGCGGGTCACCCAGTTCACACAGGACACGGTGCCACAAATGGTTGCCTCGCTCGCGCCACTGGTCAGCGCCGACACGCTCAACGGGCTCATCCTCGATCTGCGGAACAACCCCGGCGGCGCACTTCCTGCAGCCGTTGCGATGGCGGACCTCTTTCTGGCTGAGGGTGACATCGTCTCAATTGGAACGGATCGACCTGAGCGGACTGCCGAACGCCGCGTCTATGCCGCCCGCCGCGGGCATCCGCTCGAGGACGTTGCCGTGGTCGTACTACTGGACGAATCTTCGGCCTCGGCGAGCGAAATCGTGGCTGGAGCCCTGAAGGACAACGAGCGGGCGCTGATCGTGGGCGAGCGGTCCTACGGCAAAGGGTCCGTGCAAGAAGTGCGTCCCCTCGACGGAGAGCACGGCATGCTCAAGTTCACGACCGCCCACTACTACCTGCCAAGCGGACGCAATCTGCATCGCGACCCGAAGGAACCGGACCGGGATTGGGGCGTGGACCCCTCGCCCGGCTGCATCGTGGCCGAAACCATCGAAGACAAACTGGACCGCCTCGAGGCTCGATGGGCTTTCGAGGCCATCATGGATGACGAGCCGGAGGTACCGGACAGTCTCGATCCGAACTGGCTGCGTGAAGCCATGCACGACCCGGCACTCGCCGAAGCACACGCGCTGCTGAGCCACTATCACGACCACGATGCTTGGCCGGAATTGGACGAAGACGAGGACGTCGCCTTTCCTCCCTTGCAGGCCGAACTCGATGTTGCGCTCGATCAGCGAGAATCCCTCGCCAAGCACCTCCTTGAACTTCAGGACAACATCCGCCGACTTCGCGGAAGCGAGCAAACGGTGGATCGTGGCCTGATTGGACTCCCCGATGACGCCGATGTCAGCGGCGCCGAGATCGTGCTGCGAGACAAAGATGGCACCGTTCTTGGCACTTGGCGAGTCGCTGAGGGTGAGAACATCCGCGCCAGTCTCGATGCCGTAGAACTCGAACCGGTAGATGTGCCGCAGCCCGAGCTGGCACCCGACGCCGGCTGAACAGACTGAGCCACCGATGCCGCTGATCCTCGGAATCGAAACGAGTTGCGATGAGTCCGCCGCCGCCGTGACCGAAGGACCGCGGACGGTTCGCAGTAGCGTGGTCGCGACGCAGCATGACCTGCATGAGCGGTACGCCGGCGTCGTGCCGGAACTGGCCAGCCGCGCTCACTTGGAGCGGCTCATGCCGGTCATCGAGGAGGCGCTGCATGAAGCCGGAATCACGCTGAGAGATCTCGATGCGATCGCGGTTGGACATGCGCCGGGCCTGATCGGCTCGCTTCTGGTCGGTGTCGCCGCGGCCAAGTCGCTCGCATGGAGCCTCGGTGTGCCGCTGATCGGCGTACACCACCTGCTCGCCCACCTGCATGCCCCGGCCCTCGATGACGAGCCAATCGCCTTCCCTGCCATCGCGTTGATCGCATCGGGTGGACATACGGCCGTCTATCGCCAAGAGGACACGCTGAACGCCGAACTCCTCGGCTCAACCATTGATGACGCTGTCGGCGAAGCCTTCGACAAGGCCGCCGTCCTGCTGGAGGCTGGGTATCCCGGTGGACCCGCGATCGAGCGACTCGCAGCGGAAGGCGACGATCGGGCGATCGACTTACCTGTGACGCGGCTGCGGGGTGAGCGGTTCGGTTTCTCCTTCGCCGGACTCAAAACCGCTCTGCTTTATGCGGCGAGAGGGCATCCGGTGGGTCGGGGTCGGGCATCGCGATTCCCACGAGAAGTTGCTGATCTCGAACCGAAAGCACGGGCCGACCTTGCGGCCAGCTTCCAGCGGGCCGCGGTCGATGCACTGCTCCTGGGCGTAGAAGATGTCATGCAGCGGGATTCGGTCACCAGTCTCTGCGGAGGCGGCGGCGTACTGGCCAACACGCTGCTGCGGGCCAAACTGAGCACGTGCGCGGCGCAACATCACGCCACGCTGCGGATTCCGCCGATGCGGTACTGCATCGACAACGCGGCAATGATTGCTGGACTCGGGGCGTACATGCTTGAGCGCGGGCAAACCACATCGTTGGATCTTCAAGCGGTGGCGAGGCTTCCCATCGGGGCAGGCAGCACATGAGCGAAGAATCCACGCCAGCCCCCAGACCACCCATCATGATCGAAGGGACGCACCCTGCGACGCTCGACGATACATCGCTGCGGCGTGAGTGCGAGGAAACCTTCGGTCGGCAACGCGGCCCGGGCGGGCAGCACCGCAACTGCCGAGACACCGCTGTACATCTGCTGCACAAGCCCACCGGTGTCGAGATCGTCGCCGCCGAGCGACGCAGCCAGGCGGACAACCGCCGCGTGGCGTGGCGACGGCTGCGGCTGAAACTGGCTCGCTCCGTGCGAAGACGCATCGACACAAATCGCTACCGATGCAGTGACCTGTGGGAGCAGCGGCGGCAGGGCGAGAAGGTCCCGGTCAGCCCCACACACCGTGACTATCCCCCGCTGCTCTCCGAAGCGATGGATGTGATCGAAGCGAGGGCCTGGGATGTCGCCGGTGCCGCCGGCACACTGGGCGTCACGATGTCCCAACTCGTCCGCCTCGTCCGCCACGACGCTGGTGCCTTTGAGCGGGTCAATCGCGGAAGGGCCGCCCGAGGCTGGCATCTCTTGCGGAAGTAGAAGGGCAGTGCAGTCAGGTACCATCGCCGAAATGCCTGACATACATCCCATCATCGAATCGCATCTGAGCGACCTTGTCGACATCCGACATGATCTGCACGCCCACCCTGAACTGGGGTATGAAGAACACCGCACAAGTGAAATCGTCCAGCGTGAGCTCGCCGCGGCCGGCATCGAGTTCAAGGCGGGGCTGGCCGGAGGAACGGGCGTGCTGGGCCACCTTCCCGGCGGCGAAGGCGAGCCGATCGCGTTCCGCGCCGACATGGATGCGTTGCCGATTCTCGAACAGACCGGGCTCCCGTATGCCTCGCAGACCGAGGGGCGGATGCATGCCTGCGGCCACGACGGGCACACGAGCATTCTGATTGGTGTCGCCCGCGTGCTGGCGGCACTGTCGAAGGAGAGACCGCTGACCCGCCCGGTCACGCTGATTTTTCAGCCCGCTGA
>DOVP01000105.1 GCA_003520025.1 Phycisphaerales bacterium | reverse complement strand
CCGCCATTGCCAGCCTCGTGGTGGCGACACCCGTACCCACACCCACACCAGCGGCGCCCACCAAAGCGAAGGTTGGGCAGAAGGCTCCGGCGTTCAGTTTGACCGACACCGACGGAAAGCAACATGCCCTTAAAGACTATGCCGGCAAGATCGTCGTGCTCGAATGGTTCAATGCGGATTGTCCTTTCAGCGGGAAGGACGGTCGCAGGTCGGTGCATGCCACCGGTCGCGCCACCGCGCTGCGGAAGCAGTTGAAGATCGTCGACCCCGGCATCGTGTACCTGCTCGTCGATTCAACCGCTCACCGAAAAACAAAGCCAGACATCATTGCCACAGACAAGGCTGCGCGGACACAATGGAAGATTGATGCGCCGATTTTGATCGACTTCGACGGAAAAGTTGGTCGCGCCTACTCCGCGAAGACCACTCCACACATGTTCATCATCGACGAGGCCGGCGTGTTGCGGTACGAAGGCGCCTTTGACGACAACCAGCGAAACGCAGATCGCGACGATACAACGAACTATGTGCTTGCTGCGGTGAAGAAACTCAAGGCAGGTAAGTCACCATCACCTTCGCATGTAAAGCAATGGGGGTGCAGTGTGAAATACGGTTTGTAGCAGCAGGCTCAGGCGTTGACAGGCATCAGCACATAGGTGAAATCACGCCCCGCCCGAATCAGACCCGGTTTGTTGGCCGCCTTGAACTCAAAGGTCAGTTCCTGTGAGTCGATGACCTTGAGTGCATCGGCGATGTAGGTCGGATTGAAGCCGATTTCAAGGGTATCGCCCGTGTAGTCCTTGAGTTCAAGATGCACGACCGCCTCGCCCATCTCCGGGGCGTGACTTGTGAGCGTGAGTTTGCTTGGTTCGAACTTCATACGCACGCTGCGTGATTCCTCGTTTGTCAGCAGGCTGGCGCGGCGAATGGCACTCCGCAGCGTGTCGCGGTCGAACAGAACTTTCTTGTCTTGATCCTTTGGGATGACATCTTCGAATGGTGGGAAGCGGCCCTCGACCAGTGCGCTACCGAGAGTGGCGGGTGCATCGGGGTCGTCAAAACACAGTGTGATGCGGTTGTCATCAACAGCCACCCGAACCGGCGTTTCTGGGTCGGTAACCAATCGCCGGATGAGCGAGAGTGCTTTGCCGGGAATGATGCACTGTCTGGTGCCAGATTCACCCTTGCAGTCGCCCGATGCCATCGCCAGACGGCGTCCGTCGGTTGCGACGAACCGGATCCGCTTGCCGTCCCGGTCGAAAAGCACGCCATTGATTGCGTAGCGAGTGTGTTCTACCGCGGCTGCGAACAGGCTTCTAGACACCATGCCTGCCAGTGTGCCACTGTCGATTGTGCAGTCCATGGCTGCTTCGTCGAAAGGCTCGAGCGGCGGCGCTTCGGCCGGATCGAAGCCGTAGACCTTGAAGTGCGAGTCGCCTGCGTTGATGTGCAGGGCGTGTCCCTCGGCTTCCAACGCGACCGTCGGATCGGCGCATTCGCGGACGATCTGCGTCAACTTGTCGGCCGGCACAAGCGATTCGCCATCGCTGTCCACTTCGACCCGGTCGAGATCGAGTTGCAGCGAGATCTCGCCATCTGTCGCTGCGAGCCGGAGACGACCGTTCTCGCCGGTCAACTTGATACAGGTCAGGACAGGCGTGGGGGTCCGGGACGCCACCACGGCAGACACCGTGTTGAGCGCATCAGCCAACGCACCTTGATCACATATCACCTTCAAAGCCATGGTCGGTTCTCCCTTTCGAATCTCTCGTCGAAAGCGTGGTGGAGTGTAGCATCCGCGCTCGATCGCCCTTGCCGGGAGGGTCCTTTGATGCGATACTTGAGTGTCTGCGTCCATTTCCGGCCATTACTGGATCTCACTGCCCTGCCAACCCCCACTGGGAGCGTCGTATGTCCTTTGAAGCCGCCGTTCACGCGAAGGCCGTTCGCCTTGATTCCTTGGCTCTGAAAATGACGACCGCTTCAGGCAGCGGTCATCCCACCACCGCCCTGAGTCTGGGGCACATCGTGACCAGCCTCATGTATCAGGCCATGCGGTGGATACCGGAAGACCCGGGCTTGGTCACGTCCGACCGTCTGGTGCTTTCGGAAGGGCACGCGGTTCCAATCGTCTACGCGGCCTTTGCCGATCTTGGGGCCATGATTGGCAAGCCCGGCCAGATGCGGCCCTGCACGGTGGAAGATCTTGATCACTTCCGGGAGAGCGATTCGCCGCTCGACGGTCATCCAAATCCCAAGGAAGGCATTGCCTTCTTCGATGCGGCGACCGGTTCGCTCGGCCAAGGCCTCTCAGTGGCGGCGGGCCTCGCCCTTGCCGCGCGGAATGACGAGATCGACCAGCGGATCTACTGCATCATCGGTGATGGCGAGTCGCGCGAGGGCCAGATCTGGGAAGCCGTCGATTTCATCATGGATTACGGACTCACAAATGTCCTGCCGATCATCAATTGCAACGGTCTCGGCCAGGCTTCCACAGTGAGCGAGCAGCAGTCCCCGGAGCGGATCGCCGCCAAACTTGAGGCCGCCGGCATTACCGCTCGAATGATCGACGGGCATGACCCCGTGCAGATTCGCGATGCCCTCGATGCCTTTGCTGACGGTCCAACAAGCCCGATGGCCATCATCGCCCGTACCGTCAAGGGCTGGGGCGTGCCCTCGATGCAGGGCGGCGGATGGCATGGCAAGCCAGCAACGGGAGAGCAACTCCCCAACGTCTTGCAGGAACTGGCCGCAACTGGCGCGAAGTTGACCGGTTCGCTCGGGGCCGACACCCTCACGATTCATCCTCCAGCGAGCACCACCAGACCGGCGGCCGAGGTGTCCACGCCCATGTCGCTTCCGGAAGCGGCGGACCGCTGGGACATGCGAGCAATGATTCAGACCGGGAAACTCTCGACTCGAAAGGCGTATGGGTTGGGCCTTCGGGCACTCGGACATACAGACTCTCGCGTATGGGCGCTTGACGCCGATACGCGGAATTCGACCTTCGCCGACTGGTTTGCGCAGGATGCCGACTTGTCATCACGTTTCGCAGAATGCCGCATTGCCGAGCAGAACATGATCAGCGTCGGTGCCGGCCTCGCGGCGGCGGGCAAGGTTCCGTTCTGCTCGACGTTCGGCAAGTTTCTGACCCGGGCCTACGACCAGATCGAAATGGCGATGAATTCTGGTGCAAATCTCAAGGTTGTCGGCTCCCATACGGGCATTTCGCTGGCGGCTGACGGACCGAGCCAGATGGCGCTACCAGATGTTGCTTGGTTTCGAAGCCTCGGCAGTATCAAAGGGCATTCCGGTGGACCGGGCTGCTGGACACTGCATCCGTCAGATGCGTACGCCGCCTACCGATTGACCCAGTTGATGGCCGAGTACGACGGACTGTGTTCAATGCGGGTGCATCGCCCGGATGTCGAGTTCCTCTACAACGAGGACACACAATTCGAGTTCGGCGATATGGAGGTGCTTGTGCAGGGCCGGGACCTGCTCATCGTCTCGGCGGGTTTCATGGTACATGAGTGCAACAAGGCGCTCGATGGACTGGATGCGATTGGTATTGACGTGTCCCTGGTCGATTGCTATTCGCTGCCGCTGAATGAAGACAAGTTGCTCGATCTCGCGAATGCCAACGAGGGCAATGTGCTGGTGGTCGAGGACAACTATGGTGGCGGACTCTTCTCGGCAGTGGCCGAGGCATGTGTCAAGGCAGGTGACGGGTTCACCGTCGAGCCACTGCATGTGAGACGGATCCCCAAGTCTGCCCGCTCCGAGGCGAGCATTCTTGAGCAGTGTGGGCTCACGCACACCGACATCGTCAGCCGGGCGGCCGAAGTGCTTGGAGTGGCGAATCGGGAGTCGGTCAAGCTATAAGCCGTACTGCGAGACGAGTTGCGAGACCTTTTTTTGGTTCCGGTGCAAACGCAGTGATGCTTGGAATGACGCACTCGCTTCGGCGAGGGCGGCATCACTTGAGCGATCACTGAGCAGCCATCGGTTCAGAGCATTGACACCCAGACCGTTCCAAGCCCGCCACATGTCTGGATCGGTTTCAACAGCAAGGCGGTAGGCCTCGGCTGATTTGTCATATTCGCCAAGCCGGAACCACGCCCAGCCCATTCGCTCGGCGGCTTCGGCCGAGAGACCGTCGGCGAGCATGCTTCTCGCCATCCCGACAACTTCGCGGTGCCTGCCCGCGCGGGCGTAGGCGTGCAGCAGGTTGTGCTTGAGTTCCGGCGATGACTCCATCCGCTCAGATGCTGCAAGGTAGGCATCGAGGGCAGCGTTTTCTTCACCAGTTTGTTCATAGGCGGCGCCGAGACTGATCCAAGCGCGGCCATCCGCCTCATCGAGTTCCACAGCGCGGCGAGCGAAGGGCAGGGCGTGCTGGGGTTCTTCGAGTTGAAGGTAAGAAGTCGCGACACCAAGGCTTGCCTCGCTGCTCATCGGGTCGATCGTGAGTGCCCTGTGATAGGCCGAGACCGCGTCGACGAGTCGATCGAGCATCTGCAGGGCCAGACCATGTCCAAACTGGGCGTCAAAGGACTGCGGCTGCAACCCACACGCTTCGTCGAAAGCAGGTTCGGCGTGGTCCCATTCGCCCAATTGTGAGTAGGCATCACCCATGCCGATCCAAGCAGGCACGTTCCCGGCGTCGGCCGAGAGAATCTCGTCAAAGAGCTTTGCGGCCTCCACATAGTCGCCGCCATCCATGGCAGCAGCCGCCTGTTCGCTTCGCACTTCGATCATTGCCTCTCGCGCTTCCCGGTCCTTGTCCCCGAAGACGAAGCAGGATTGCAAGATGAGCGTTGTGAGGACAAGAAGCAGCGTGCGCATGGTGGAATGGTACCCGACCCCTTTCGTGACAGTACCTGGGTACTATTTCCTCATGCCGGACACATCACTGCTTGAAGTATTCCCTTCCCCAACGGACACCCCATTTCTTGTCGAACACGTCAACGAGGAATTTACATCGGTATGCCCAAAGACCGGCCACCCTGACTTCGGAACGGTGACGGTGCGATTCGAGCCAGACAAGACATGCGTCGAACTCAAGAGTCTCAAGTTGTACTACCACTCGTTTCGAGGCGAAGGGATTTTCTACGAGGCAGTCACGAATCGAATCTGTGAGGATCTCGTGGAAGTAATGTCACCCCGGTGGCTACAGGTTGTCACCGACTGGCGAGGGCGAGGTGGTATTCGAAGCCGCATCACGGCCTGCTATGGCGATGTACCGAACAGTTGTGTGGACCACTGATGTCCATGCAGGTGCTGCTCGCAACCTCCAATCCACACAAACTCGAAGAAGTCGCAGCCATCCTTGGCGACATCGGCATCGAGGCCGTCGGACTCGATGTGCTGGACGAAACGCCACCCGAGCCGGTCGAAGATGCAGCGTCCTTTGAAGGAAACGCCAGGCTCAAGGCCGTTGGCTATGCCCGGGCGACGGGTCGTCGATGTCTTGCCGATGACTCGGGTCTTGAAGTTGATGC
>DOVP01000104.1:2537-8765 GCA_003520025.1 Phycisphaerales bacterium | reverse complement strand
TGCCATGACCTGGTCGTGGTGCACACGCCTCACGCCACGCTGGTATGTCCTGCTGATCAGGTGCAGCGAGTGAAGGACCTGCACGGCATCATCGACGAGGCGTGGCAGTAAGCCATGCGACTGCTCGCCGTTGATCTCGGTGACAAGCGAACCGGACTGGCCAGCGGAGATACTGAAACCGGAACAGTCTTTCCGATTGAGACGCTGCATGTGCCGCGGGGCGATGCGCTCTTGCAGGCCGTATGCAACGCCGCCACAGATCACGCCGCCGATGCCATCGTGATCGGTCTTCCGCTCAACATGGATGACACAGAAGGGCCACGTGCCGCCATCAGCCGATCGTTTGGTGAGTCCGTGTCATCGGTTACAGGCCTGCCTGTCCACTTTCAGGATGAGCGGCTCACGTCCTTCGAAGCCGACATGAGGCTTCGTGGTCAGAAGAACACGCCCGACAATGATGCCGTTGCGGCGGTAGTACTGCTCGAAGAGTTCCTCACGCGGCAATGAGACCGCTCAGCCGATATACCACCGAAGCCCGTCTTGACAACGGCCGAGGCAATCCGATGTTTGATCGGAGTTCTGCTCGAGTGCCTTGAGCCCCTCGGCGCCCCCTTGGCCAATCACCAGAATGCCCAGAAGGGTGAGCCGCTCGATCACGACAGCCGGCAAGCACTCGATCACGCCGCCGTCAGCGGCAATCGCGAGCATGGCGGCATCAAATGGCTGCTCTCCAAGGTCCGCTCGAATCGAGGCGATGGACTCGGTGGGGGCATTCGAAATCGGATGAACGTGGTCTGCCTCCAAGCCGGAGGGCAGAATGAGCGACTCCTGCAGCCGGGCATGCACCGATTCAACTGCATCTTCGGCCGCCCCGCTCGCATCTGAAAACCACAAGTGGGTCGCGTGCCACGGGAAGGTTCGCAGATCCGGATCGAGCATCATCCGAAGCCATACGGATTCGAGTTGTCGATCGCCTGATACGACCAGATCGAACCGCCCCCGCTCCTCGACAACTCGATCCGCCGCCTCCAACATATCCGCCAAAAGCAGATCGATGGCCTCGTCAGCCGACCCCAGCACATTTACGATCCCCGGCACGTCCGGTGGGTCCGGAAGATCGGTCGGCTCAAGATTGAATGGCTGCTCGCTCATGCCTCGCTCGGTACACGTTGATACCACACCACCATCAACAGACTAACCACGAGCAGCAATGCGCCGTTGGCTTGGTGGCCGCTGGTAAGCAACACCTCCCAAGCAGGAACATCGGCGGTGGTCCCCGCTTCAGGCCGCATCAGCACGGCCGCGACCGCGCCGATTCCGAGCAGGATCTGCACACCGATGCTTACCAGCAGCGTGCGGCCGAGCCAGACAAACACGCGGTCCCGTCCTTCCATGCTGGCCCCCCGCAACCCGACGAAGACACCCACCACCGCAACGAG
Source organism: Phycisphaerales bacterium (assembly GCA_003520025.1). GTDB lineage: Bacteria > Planctomycetota > Phycisphaerae > Phycisphaerales > SM1A02 > UBA12567. The sequence goes on along the minus strand of DOVP01000104.1, from coordinate 7,326 downwards.
CACCGCCATCACGATGTGTCCAAGCAGAGCGTGCGTGGCCGCCGGAGCCCGCGTACCGAGATCGGTTCCGAGATGCCGGTAGGCCGCGCCCAGAATGAGTTGTATTAGCAGGAACACCAGCAATACGACGGCGAGTTGCCGGTCGGTCGCAAGGCGGCCGCTGCCGATCGAGAGTCCGCCACGCCGCCAGCGGGTGCTGGTCACCGCAGCCACCATTGCCATGACTGCCAGCAGCACCTGCGCCAACACGCCATGCACGATGGCGAGCATGGTGCTCGGCGAAAGATCTGATGCGTCCTGACTCAAAGTCAACACACCAGTAACCCGCAAGCCTCCCAGCACACCCTGAACAATAACCAGCGCCAACACAAGAACACCAAGAAGGCCCACCCACAATCGCATGTCGCTGATCCACAGCGTGATGCACAGAGCGATTGCGGTCAGCCCCACAAACATCCCGGTCAGCCGGTGCGCATGCTCGAAGAACACACCGCTCTCAGGATCGGCCACCATTTCGGAAAGCGGATAGAGCAGCATGTTGTGCCCATAGGAATTAGGCCAGTCCGGCACGGCCAGCCCGGCCTCGAAGCCGGTCACGACACCGCCGGTCACGATCATGAAGAAGGTGAGTCCGGCGGCGACCCAGCAGAAAACCGTGAGCCAATTGCCATCCGTTCGCCATGGCTTGGTGGCCGAACCAATCAGTCCGCCGATTCCACCTGCAACGAAACACCCGATCAGGATGCCGAGGATCCATCCGATGCCGCCCGCCATCTCGCTGCGAAGCAGGCTCACGACCACGAGCAGGTTCAGAATGGCCGAAACAAATCCCACGAGCAACCCACGCGCAAGAGGAGAAAGTGTGGTACTCAACCCTTGGTCATCGCGGCTGGCGGCCCACCCGCCCCCGACAAGCGACAGAACCGCCAGAGCGAACAGAAACTCACCAACAACTGCACCTGGAATCAGGATGGCGAGGTAACTAAACAACCACATCAAGGTCGTGGACCCGAATCCAGCTGCAAGGATGCGATTGGCATCACCGAACCGGGGGCGATCGCCTACTGACAGCAGGTCTTCCTTCACCTTGGTTGGCATTGCCACGTCCCTCACTCCTGATGCGCTGCGATTCACTGCGGCGGAGGCGTATACTAGACGGCTTGTCCGGCGGCGCCCCGCCGCGCAGGTGCCCCAATGGCCGACACAGCGACCACTCACACCAACTCCCATGGGACTGCGTCCGCAGGTTTGCTGAGTCTGTACGCGGATCTTGTCAAACTCCGCCTGAGCCTGCTTGTCGTGCTCACCGCGGGCGTCGGATGCATCATGGCCAGCGGCCCGATGATCGACTGGTTGCTGGTGCTGTGGACCGTCACGGGAACACTCGCCTGCGCCGCCGCGGCCAACGCCATCAATCAAGTTGTTGAGACACGTCGCGATGCAATGATGGATCGAACACGCACGCGACCGCTGCCTGCTGGACATCTCAGTCCGGCGCACGGGTGGGTTGTCGCGATGCTGCTCGCCTACGCAGGCATCACCATGCTGGCACTGCTGGTCAACCTGTTCGCGGCGGGACTCGCGCTGCTTACGCTGCTCATCTACGTACTGGCCTACACGCCGCTGAAACCACGCTCGACACTCAACACGCTGGTCGGCGCCGTCGTGGGCAGCATTCCGCCGCTCATCGGCTGGGTGGCCGTCCGCGACCAACTGGACATCGGCGGCTGGACACTGGCGGCCATCCTCTTTCTCTGGCAACTCCCCCACTTCCTCTCGCTGGCTTGGATGTACCGAGATCAGTATGAACTCGCCGGATTCCGCATGCTCCCTTCGGTCAAGGGCGGCGAACATGCCGTGTGCCAGGGAACGCTCGTCTCGGCCATACTGCTGCTTCCACTTTCGCTGCTTGTTGTCTCCTTTCGCGTGGCGGGTGTCGCCTATGCGGTGTTCGCCATCCTGATCGGGCTTTGGTTTATCTGGAAGTCGGCGATGTTCTACCGGCATCGATCACGCGATGCCGCCAAGAGAGCATTTTTCGCAAGTCTGCTGTATCTGCCGCTCCTGCTGCTGGCGATGGTGTTTGATCGGATCCCGCAGGCAAGCGAACTGGTCATCATTCTGGAGCCGGTGGCGCCATGAGTGGTATCAGGCAGGCAATCCGGAACGGCGGCTGGGTGCTCATCGTGGCGGCCATCATGCTCGGAGGCTTGCTCGCGTGGGCGCTCGCGCCGGCGGTGCTCAAGATGGTCAACCGGCCACCGGGCGATGGGCAGACGCTGTCCTCCTACGAATTCGATTTGTCAAATCTGCGTCTGCCAGAGACCGCCGTGTTGGAAGCCGCCATGCTGCACCGCGACATGGTTCCGGTGCTCGATGCGCCCCCGAAAATCGTAAACGCCAGCGATGTGCTCGATATCGCGGCAACCAGAAACCGGTACCTCGTTTCGGACGATGCCATCATCGGTGTCGCGATTGGCGGCGAAGCCCGCGCCTACCCGCTGTCCATCCTGCATGTGCATGAGATCATCCACGATACACTCGGCGGTGTTCCCATCGCGATCACGTGGCACTGGCCCTCGGCATCACCTCGCGTCTTCGATCGCCGCGTAAATGGCGAGCCTCGCCTGTTCGGCATCACCGGGCTCGTCGCAGGTGGAAACCAGACCCTGTACGTTCGCCGCGAAGATGGTGAGATGGGTGGCGAAGCAATCATCTCGCAACTGCTGGGAAGATCCATCACTGGTCCAGAGATGGAACTCGAAACGATGCCATTTCGATTCACCGATTGGGGCACTTGGATAGGCGAGCACCCCGACACGACCGTGGCCGCTGCCGTCCCCGCCCTCAAGAAGCGGTACAAGCACGGCGATCCGGCCACCTATTACCTCAACTCGGATCTGCTGTTTGAGACCACCGTTCCAGACGGCGGACCGGCTGCAAAGGAACCCGTGCTGCTGCTGGAGCACGGACAAGGCGGCACGCTTCTACTTAGAGCACAACAGATCGGTGCAGATCCCGATCTCACTCACTTGGCCCTCTCTGCGGCGGCCACGCCCCCGCGGATCGAATTGGCCAGCCCTCCCGCTCACGCAGACATGCGGCACGCCCTCTTTCATGCGATCCACGCATTGGGGCTGGATACCGAGAATCACTGAGATTCTGGGGAAGACTGCGACCTCCCTGTAGTAGGGTATTGAAGTCCACAAGCGGTTTTATGCCCCTTACATGGCCATCGAGAGAGGAAGTCCACATGTTGATCGTCATGGCTGCCGTTGTTGCTGCCGTTGCCAGCACGCCAGAAATCGCCCTGGGTGACCTGAAAGCAGTTGCACCGGGTGTACGCATCCATCACAGCCAAGACGGCCGCGTTGACCGTCTCTTTGGAGACGTGCTGGCAACCGGACGAACTCAAGCGGAGAGCACCTCGCGATTCGTCAATGCACATGCGGATGTCTGGGGCGTGGAGCCTTCCTCTCTGGACTCCGAACCCGTCCACACGCCGATGATGCACGACCCGCAGACCGGACAGCCACGGTTCACGCGATATCTCTATACCCAACACATTGACGGAATTCCCGTCTTCGACTCATCGCTGCGGCTGCTGGTGCGGAACACCCCGAGCCACGAAGTCGTGCTGGCCGCTGCCGATCTTCGTCCGCTGCAAGGCTGGACTCCCCCGACATCACCATCACGAGCTACCACCGATGCGATTGCTCGCGCCGCAGCGAGCATGCTGCTCGGATCCCGCGCCAGAGTGACCGCCGCCCCGCGGCTGGTCGTGTTTGCTGGAAGCGGAACGAGCACCATGAGTCCCCACTTGGCAGTCGAAGTCACTGTTGCACGCGGCATCAACGGCGATGCCGACTACGCACAGCATCTTCTGATTCTCGACGCCACTTCCGGGGGTGTTCTGCACGATGAAGATCGAATCGTCCACTGTGGCTCGAGCCTCTCATCGATCGCGGCAGTTGCACAGGGTGACATCAGCGGAATCGTCGAAGCTCGCGTAAACGACGGCTGGAGCGCCTGGGAATGTGACGACACCGTGACCGAGCCGCTCGCTCATGCCTATGTGACTGTGGGCAGCGATGTCGTCGTCACAGATGCCGAGGGGATGTTCACCTCGACGGCAACCGGACCAACAACGGTGATCTCGCCGCTCCGCGGACCGTGGTTCTCGGTCAACAATGATGCCGGCACCGATGCCAACATCGAAGCAGATGCCGAGAACGGAGACTTCGTACAAATTCTGCACAACAAAGATCAGACCGAATTGATCATGGCGCAGGCGGTCGCCTTCCGCGATTCAAACGACGTGCGTGATTACACACTTATGGTCAACCCCTCGTTTCCAACGATCGGCAGTCAGGCAGAGTTTCCGGTGAATGTCAATCTCGACAGCACCTGCAACGCCTACTACGACTACTCGTCGATCAACTTCTACCAATCGGGCGGCAGTTGCAACAACACCGCCTTCGGCCATGTGGTCTACCACGAGTACGGCCATCATCTCGTCGCAGTCGCAGGATCCGGACAAGGCGCATACGGCGAGGGCATGGCCGACTGCATCGGCCTGATCATGACCGGCGACCCCGTGATGGCACCGGGCTTCTACGCGGGGAACTGCGTCAGCGGAATCCGCAACGCCGACAACAGTTGTCAGTACTCGGAAACGGCATGCTCAAGTTGTGGAAGTGAAATTCACGCATGTGGACAACTCATCTCCGGATGTGTCTGGGATACATGGGAAGCGCTTCGCGTGTCATCGCCACTTGAGGCCGACCAG